>CAMCTC010000005.1 GCA_945878355.1 Bordetella parapertussis
ACGAACTGCTTGGGCGCACGGCTCAAACCGGCCGGGTGCTGCACCAACCACAGCGCTCGCATTGCGCCGGCGTCCATCGGGGCGACCGTCGGCGGCGTCGCATCGGCCGCCTCCAGACCGGCGGCAATTGCCGCGACCCTGCCCGCTGCGTTGTCAGTCTGTGCGCAGTATTGAAGGGTCTGGCTGCCGCCACAGGCGCCTGCGGAACGCTCGTTCTGCGCTGGTTTGCCGGGCAGGAAAGCGGCCAATGTGTCGTCCCAGACCGCCTTGCTGCCGACCTGGCAGTGCAGGTGGACCACCAGGCTGTGGCCGCCCGACATCGCCACCCAGTCGCAGGCCACCGTGGTGGTGGCACCGGTCAGTCGGTCTTGCGCGTCTATCGTCTGCACCTGCACAGCGCGCACATGTCGGCCGCCGCGCGCCTCGGTGAGGTGTGGTGGTGCCCGCCACGGTTTCAGCGCTGGCTTGACGCGGCAGCAGCGATTCAGTCACAGGTGTTAACCCTCGAATGTCACAGACCTGACATTTTGCGAAGCATCGTGTCCTTATGCTTTTGATCAATTCATTCCAGTTCTATTGACTGATCGGCTAGTCATGCTGGTGTTTGTTAGTTCGGCCATTTTTGACAGGAGCATCACATGCGTAGGATCTTGCTAGGTAGTCTGCTTGCCGCGGGTACGGTGTCTGCATTTGCACAGAGCACTGTGACGGTCTACGGTGTCGCCGACGCATTCGCCGCAATTGCCAGAGGTTCGTTGAGCGACAAGCGCATGACGGATGGCGGCAACATTGCTTCGCAGCTGGGTTTTCGCGGCACCGAGGACTTGGGCGGTGGCTTGATCGCTCAATTCAGATTCGAGGGTGGTCTCAATCTCGACACCGGCATTGGAACGATTCCTGGGCCTGGTTACGCATTCACCCGGCAGAGCTTTGTTGGACTCGAAAGCAAGAGCTGGGGCAAGGTTCAGATGGGTCGGCAGTACACGCCAATCTTCGGTACCACCTACACCGCTGACCCGCTCGGCAACAATGCGATCTTCAGCCCGGTGCTGCTGTGGGCGCAGACTGATGCGCAACCTGGACTCAGCGCTTGGGCGGCTCGGACCGACAACGCGTTGGCCTATTCATCACCGAGCAGCCTGCCGGTCGTTGGTACCCTGATGTATGGGCCGGGCGAGTCGACCAACAACACCAGCAGCGGCAATTACCTCGGCGCAAGCTTGGCTTATAGGTCGGGTGATTTGTGGTTGGGATGGGGCTACCAGAACAAGAAGAGCGGATCAGCGGCCGCGCCGGCCGCAGCACCCACTGAATCGATCGCCCAGGTGTTGGCTGGCAAGTACACCGTCGGTCCTTTCGTCATCGGTGCCAGCTGGGGCCACCAGGGGTCTAACGTTGTTGGGTCGCCCAAGGCGAATCTGCTCAACCTGAACAGCCAATACATACTTGGCGCGTCGTCGTTCTACTTGAGTTACGGATCGCGCGATGTCAGCGGCAGCGCACGCGACCAAACGGCCGTCACACTGGGTTATGACTACAACCTGAGCAAGAGCACCGCGATCTATGCGCGGTACCTGAGCCTGAGCAACAAGGGCAACAGCAACGTGTCACTGGGTGGCGTGGCGGTGAGTCCCAACAGCGGTGCCAGCGTTCAATTGACAGGTATCGGCGTCACGAAGAAGTTCTGATCGCAGCGTTTGCCAATCCTGACGCCCCGAGACGCTCTCTCGGGGCTTTTTTTCGAGAGGCTGGCCGGGCTGCACGTTAGAGTTGGTTGCCGATCATTCCGTGGCAGGTTCTCGGGATCGGCCAGCCAACTGGCGCAGACCGGGCATCTGCAGCACGGTGATGCGTCGGTAGCGCAGCCTGATCAAGCCCTCTCGCTCCAGTTCTTGCAGCGGCTGGCTCAAGTGCTGGCGCGTGACCCCCAGCATGGCGGCAAGGTCTTCCTGTGGCATCAAGATGTCGCTGGGTTCAAGGCCAGGTCCGTCTCGGTTGCGCCGCTGTCCGTTGGGCATCGCCAGTCGGGCCAACAGACCAGCCAACCTGGTTCGCAGACTCATCATCGACCGGTTGGCATAGTTGACGAGCAAGCCACGCACGCGGTTGGACATCAGGCGCAGCAGCGTTTCGGCAAAGCCCGGCAAGTCGCGAATGGCTTGCAGCACGACGGCGCGAGGAATCAACAACAACAAGCTGTCGCTGCTGGCCTTGACCTCTTGAAGCGAAGCGCGGGCGTCATACAGCGCGGCCAGGCCCACCACTGTGCCTGGGCTCAACTGGTCGATGACCAGGCGACGACCGTGCGCATCGGTCAATCCGCATTCCAGGCTGCCTTCGATCAACATCACCAACTGGCGCACCGGCACGCCCAGGCTCAGCACCTGTTCGCCGCTAGAGACCGTGCGCCACTGGGCATGCGGCGCAAGATAGGCTGCGCAGACTTCACCATGCGGCGCCAGCCAGTCCGCCTGCCGCAGTACGTCGAAGGCACTGCGGTCGATTTGGCGCAGGATTGTCGGGTCCTTGACAGTCTGGTTGGTGCGCATTTTCATACCATAGGTTATCAAGAAATGCCGCAAGGCCGCGCACTGGTGCGCGGCAGCAGGCGCCAGGAGACTCGCTCATGACTCACCCATCACCGGTCGGTTTTGAAGGCCGCATCGGCCGCACCCGGGAGGAATCGACGCCATGGTGGCCGCCAGTGCCGCGTGCTCCTGCGGGCAGCCCGAACATCGTCGTCATCTACATGGATGACATGGGGTACTCGGACATCGGTTGCTACGGCTCCGAGATCGAGACGCCGAACATTGATGCCATCGCAGCGCGCGGTCTGCGCTTCAACCATTACACCACCCATCCGATCTGTTCGCCGGCGCGTGCGGCACTGTTGACGGGTTGCAATGCGCACACCGTGGCCACTGGTTGGTTGTCCAACAACAACCCTGGATTTCCAGGCTATTCAGGTGACATCCCGTTCGATGCGGCGACGCTGCCCGAGGCGCTTCGGGCCGGCGGTTATGCCACTGTGGGCGTGGGCAAATGGCACAACTCTAGCAACAGTGCTGTGCCCAACGAAACCTGGCCCACTGGGCGAGGGTTCCAGCGCTGGTACGGTTTTCTTGAAGGTGAAACGAGTTATTTCTATCCGGCGCGCCTGTTGCACAACAACATGGTGGTGCCGATGGACGCCTATCCGCCGGGTTATTACGCCACCGACGATTTCTTCAACCAGGCCGAGCGCTTCGTCAAAGAGATCCGCCACGACCAGCCCGAGCGGCCGTTCTGCCTGTACATCGCCCCCAACGCGATGCACGGTCCTCTGCAAGCCAAGGAAGTAGATCTGGCCAAGGTTCGTGGCCGTTATGCCGATGGCTGGGACCTGATGCGTCAGCGCCGGCTCGACAAGCAGATTGCCCTAGGACTGGTGCCACCCGGAACCCAGTTGGCGCCGCGTGAGGCCAGTGTGCCAGCCTGGGACAGCTTGCCAGCCGACGAGCGTGCGCTCTACGAACGCCACATGGAGACTTATGCAGCGATGCTCGAATGCGTGGACGAGAACGTCGGCCGCCTGGTCGATCTGCTGCGAGACATGGGTGAGCTCGACAACACCATCTTCGTGGTCTCTGCCGATAACGGCGGCACCCATGCGGGTGGCGTGCAGGGCGCGATCCACTTCAATCGGCGCTTTGCCGGGCTTGCTGCGCTGCCAGTCGCGCATGAACTGACCAAGAAAGAGTGGATCGGCAGTGGCCGCGTCAACCCGCTGTACCCGATGGGTTGGGCGCAGTTGAGCAACACGCCGTTTCCAGCTTACAAGACGCAAACCGGCGCCGGTGGGCGGCGTGTGGCCTGCATCGTGTCGTGGCCCGCGAAATTGCCCGCTCGCGGCGAGCTTCGAACACAGTTCGCGCATGTCACCGATCTGATGCCCACCTTGCTCGAACTCGCCGGTGTCCCCGTGCCGACCGTCTCGCACGGCAAACCGGCAGTGCCGATCCAGGGCAAGAGCCAGGCCGCCGTGCTGCGCAGCGCCCAGGCGCCAGCTGCACGCCATGAGCAGTACTACGAGTGCTGGTCCAATCGCGGCTACTACCGCGACGGCTGGGTCGCCGTGTCAATCCAGAAACTCGGTCAAAAGCTTGACTTCGACAACTGGGTGCTGCACCGTCACGACACCGACTTCTCGGAACGCGTCGACCTGGCAGCGCAGCATCCTGACAAGTTGAAGGAACTGGTCGAGGCCTTCGACCAAGCAGCCTGGGCCAACCAGGTCTACCCGCTGGACAATCGGCTGCCAGTTCAGAAATTTCAGCAATTGCCGCCGCAGATGCAACCACCGATGGCAGGCAGTCGGCGTTTTCTGCCAGGCGCTCAGACCGTGAACCGCTTCATTTTCGTGTCACTGGTGGCAGACCGGAGTTTTTGCATCACCACCAACATCGAGCATCAAGCGGACAACGAAGGCGTGCTTTGGGCGCTGGGTGACGTGGCGGGCGGCATGGTGCTTTATATCGAGGCCGGCATGTTGCAATTGTTTTACAACGGTTTTGGTGAGTACACGCGCCACCCGTCGATTGCGATGCCGACCGGTGTGCAGGCCGTCGCGTTGGAGTTTGAAGCGCTGGGCCGTCGTGTTGGCCGCGGACGTTTCTTGATCAATGGCCAGGCGGTTGGCGATTGGGGCGCGTTGAGTCCGACGCTGATGAGCGGATTCCATGAAGGCTTCGACATCGGTATCGATCGTCGTGCGCCGGTAGATTGGGAACTGTTCGAGCGTCGAGGCAATTTCGCGTACAGCGGCTGCCTGCGCGACGTGATCGTCGAGTCACGCCAATTCGCACCCGATTCGGCCTACGCCAAAGGCTGAGCAACTCCTATCTGAGGAAATGACATGAATGCTATCTCTCGTCGCCGACTGCTGACCGGCGCAGCCGGCTTGGCCCTGCTGCCTTGCGCCACGCGCGCTCAGACGCCTGCCCGTCCCTGGCCCAGGGACACGGTGCGACTGATGGTGCCGGGGCCGGCCGGTGGCCCAATCGACCTCTTGTGTCGACAGATTGCCGATAGGTTGGGGCCGCTGCTGGGCGCCAAAGTGATTGTCGACAACCGCGCTGGCGCTGCTGGCCTGATCGGCGCCAAGGCCCTGGCCGGCGTTCCCCCCGATGGTTCGATGATCGGCTATCTGCACGCCGGGCACCTGACGCTACAAGCCATGGGCGCCAAGATCGACATGGCCAACGAGTTCATACCGGTCGTTGGGCGCTACTCAGCGTCGCACTTCGTGATCGCTGTGAATTCGGCCTCGCCTCATCGAACGCTGGCCGAGCTGATCCGTGCCATCCAGGCGAACCCTGGCAAGCTGACCTTTGGCACCGGCGGCCAAGGCTCACCAGGTCACCTGGTGGTGGAAAAACTGCGTGAGCGTTTGCCGACGCTCGAGATGGTGCATGTGCCGTACAAAGGAGCGATCGAGGCGGTGAACTCGCTCGTCGGCAAGGATCTGGATTTCGTGTCTGGGCTGATGTCCGCCGTCGCGCCTCAGGTGGCGAGTGGGCGCTTGCGGGCGCTGGCAGTCAGCGGTGAATTGCGCTCGCCCTTGCTGCCTCAGGTGCCGACGGTGGCCGAGAGCGGCTACCCGGGGTTCAGCCACAGCAGTTGGGGCGGGATCTATTTGCCCGCCAAGACACCGGCGCCACTGGTGGACACCTTGCGTGCGGCGCTGCGCCAAGTCGAGGCTCAGCCCGACTTGCTCGCCTTCATAGCATCCACCGGTAGCGAGTTCCTGCCGACCGAAACGCCAGAGGCCTTTGCGGCGTACTTCAAGCAAGCGCTGGCATCGGAAGCCGTGCTCGTCAAGAAGCTCGGCTTGAGCTTGCAGTAGGCGGCCGCGCCGTCGAGTCCAAGGCTGCGGGATGCAGTCTTGGATTCGATTTTTGCGTTCGTTCTGCGCTTGAACGATTCGCGCAAAGCGACAGTTTCTGACTCCCCTCATTCGAGGCTGGCCTGACCCAGGTGTCCGCCTGCCTTGACATTGCGCAACCGAGCGGCGTAGACCCCGTCTGAGACTGGAGGTCTTGGTTCGCTGGGTGGTTCGACTCCCGTCTGGGCCGCCGACGTTTGGCCTCAGATTCAGGAGTCTCGTCATGTTCGATACAGGAATTCCGAGTCTGGAATACCGGTCCCGCAGCGCCGGCAAGCGCGTCATGACGCCCAACCATCTGGAACAAGCGACATGCGCGGTGGTGCTGGCGGGTGGTCGAGGTTCCCGGCTCAAGCAGTTGACCGACTGGCGCGCCAAACCTGCAATGCCATTTGCCGGCAAGCTCAAGATCATTGATTTTGCGTTGAGCAATTGCGTCAATTCGGGGCTCCGCCAGATTTGCGTTCTGACCCAGTACAAGGCACAGAGCTTGATTCGACACATCACCCGCGGTTGGGGAATCCTGGACGTGAGCCTTGGCGAGTTCATCGATGTGGTGCCAGCGCAGCAGCAGCACGGTGAACGCTGGTACAGCGGCACTGCCGATGCGGTTTACCAGAACCTGGACATGTTGCGTGAGGCGAATCCGCTCTACGTGCTGGTGCTGGCTGGCGACCACATCTACAAGATGGACTACAGCCTCATCATCGCTGACCACGTCAAGCGAGAAGCCGATGTCACGGTGGCTTGCATCGAGGTGCCGTTGGAACAGGCAACAGCTTTTGGCGTGATGCGTATCGACGCAGACAACCGTGTCGTTGATTTCCAGGAAAAGCCAGCCAAGCCCAGTCCGATGCCTGACCACCCTAGCCTGGCCTTGGCGAGCATGGGAATCTATGTCTTCAGTGCAGAGTTTCTTTACCAGGAATTGGCCCGTGACGCAGGCGATACGGCCTCACGACACGACTTCGGTCGCGACATCATCCCTCGAATCCTCAATCGTGCGAGAGTCTTCGCGCACGATTTCGCCGACAGCTGTGTCAACACGATTGAAGCGAGGCCTTACTGGCGTGATGTGGGGACGCTAGACGCTTATTGGGAAGCCAACATCGATCTCATTCGACCCTTGCCCGACCTCAACCTCTACGACGATGCGTGGCCCATCCGCAGCCTGCACCACCAACTGCCGCCGGCCAAGTTCGTTTTCGACGACGACGCCTGTCGGGGCATGGCGCTCGACTCCTTGGTCGCGAGTGGTTGCATCGTCATTGGTGCGACGGTGCGGCGCTCGATGCTGTTTTCCAAGGTGCGAATAGGAGAACGCAGCGTCGTCGAGGACTCGCTCGTGTTGCCCAATGTCACGGTCGGTCGCGATGTGGTGTTGCGACGGACGATCATCGACAAGCATTGCCTGTTGCCAGATGGGCTCAAGGTTGGTGTCGATCCAATCGAGGATAGAGCGCGCTACACCGTCACGGAAAGAGGTGTGACCCTGGTCACGCCGGAAATGCTGGGTCAGCATGTTCATGCGAGAGGGTGATCGAACATTGCCTGGATACATCTGTTGATTCGTCTCGATGCGCGACAGGGCAGCGGTGCGATCAGCAGCTTGTTCCTGGGTTCGGTCTCGCAGCGGGTCGTCCACTTGGCGACGGCGCCAGGACGTTTCGCAGAATCAGGTCTTTAGGCGAGACAGGCCCACATCGCCATTGTCGATTTGATGTTCCAGGCCGTAGCGAATCAGTGCTGCTGTGCTCGGGAGTTGCAGTTTTTCCTGGATGTGACTCTTGTGCGTGCTCACAGTCTTGATCGACAAGTGCAGCGCAGTGGCGATATCGGTCAGGCGTTGGCCGGCGACGATTCTCTGCAAGACATCGAGTTCTCGATTCGAGAGTTGTGCATGGTTTGGGCCTGACAAAGTGCCATTGAACTGTTGGACCATGCGCTCGGCCAGCTTGGTTGTGACGTAGGCGCCGCCGGCTGCAACCTTGACCACTGCAGCCACTAACTCTTCTGCAGCGGTGCATTTGGTGACGTAGCCCTTGGCGCCGGACTTGAAGGCGCGAACAGCGTACTGCTCCTCGGCGTGCATGCTGAGCACGAGCACCATCACCGACGGAAACGAGCCCCGAATTCTTTGGATCAATTCCAGCCCGCTCATGCCCGGCATCGAGAGGTCGACGATGGCCAGGTCGAGAGGTTTTTGGCGAAGTATCTCGAGCGCTTCGAACCCTGAGCTGGCTTCAGTGATGTGCCATTGACTGTCGCTCGCAGTCAGGATTCGCTTGAGTCCTTCGCGAACAACAGCGTGGTCATCGACCAACAGCAGGTGTAGTAATCCAGGGCTTGCGCGCTCGGTCATGAGGTCGGCTGAAATTGGTGCTCGCGCTGGATGACGATCGGGCACATCAGGTCTTGAGCTGGTGCGTCAGCTGGGAACGCCGGACCAAGTTGCGAACCGGCACTGTCACATGACCGCAGTGCAAGCCTTGGCCTGAGTCGGGTCAGCACGCCGCCGACTGGTGTGGCGTCATTGGAGGTGGCTTCGCCATTGGTTTTGCCGTATCGACGTACACGCAAGGCCGCAGCGACGGATCAATCTGTGCAGTGTGTTCCATCGAATTCCAGTTTATACAGGAGAGTCGCGATCGCCGCGCTTGACTTGCTGCAGAGATCAGCAGCCATGTTAGACCAAGCTGAGGTATTTTTTGCAGCAAATACTCTGCTGGCGGACCCTCAATTCGGGGGGAGGCATTGGTGATAGTTGGCATACTACGAAAATTCTTCGGAATTTTTCTAAAATAATCATGTTCAACCACGCCAATGCGTTACCCGGTGATTGCGCAAAATTTTTCTGGCCGATCAGATAATTCTGAACCGGCATCGAGAAAATTCTGTTTTTATATAAGAAATAGCTGATGCAATCTTCGCATTGACAACCGATATCGTGTGGGCCCGTCTTGCTGGAAAATAAGGCCTTGAACTAATCCGGTAAACAAAGGGGCTAAAAATGGCGGAGACAATGGGGTCGGAATTTGGGCATGCGCAATTCACTCATGGTGCTTCGACCCTGCGCGGCGGTATCGGCGAGCGCAGTCGCTTGGCGGACTTGTTGCAGTTGATGGGCGTTGGGCCCGACGATCAGCGTTCTGCGCCAGATATACCGCTGTCTATGCGAAGACTGCGAACTGGAGATACCTTGTTTTACCAGGGTGCCAGAGCGGAGGCTATTTATTTTGTTCGTGGCGGCACCTTCAAGAGCTTTCGCATTGCCGAGGACGGGTATGAGCAGGTGTTAGGGTTTTCCGGGCGATCCGAGGTTCTGGGTTTTGATGCGATTTGCATGGGGCATTACCCGACCGCTTCGGTGGCGCTGGAAGAAGCCAGTGTCTACGTATTGCCGATGCGCGATATTCTGACACCCGGGCAGCGCATTGCGGCACTCGACCGGGTCGTGACCATGGCGGTCAGCCGTGCCTTGTCTCAACGTGGCGAACTCGCTGACGTGATGGCTGCAGTCGCAGCCGAGGTTCGTCTGGCGCGATTCTTGGTTCAGCTTTCACGTCGCATGGAAGCCTGCAGTCAGTCGCCGCGGCGGTTTCGTTTGCGGATGGGACGGCGCGATATCGCCAGCCACCTCGGGGTGGCGCATGAAACCGTCAGCCGGTCTTTCCATGCGCTGGTGAAGTGGTCGCTGCTGTATGTCAGCAACCGCGAGGTCGAGATCCTCGACATGGATGGTCTGCTTGCCCTATCGCGCAGTACCCGACGCCATGTCGAGGATCTTGGCATTTCGAGCATGGCCAGTCTTGCGCACGGGCAGTCAGCGGTAGATCAGCGTGCGAATGACCGGTAGGCCGCTTGAACCGATGTTGGCGCAGCGCAGTCTCCGGGCAGGGATGCCTAGCAAGATTCTCAGGCCTTGCGCCGACGCTTGGCAGCGTCAGCGCTGGCCCACATGCACGTCACCAAAAAGTGTCGTCATGCCGCGAGGCTGAGATCTCCAGTACTGGTGCGGCGCTTCGACTTGGGCGCCGAGTTTGGCTGCAGCGTGCCAAGGCCAGTGCGGATCAAACAGCATGCCGCGCGCCAACGCCACCAGATCGGCTTGGCCGTTGGCGATGATCGCGTCGGCTTGCTCGGGCTCGGTGATCAGGCCGACGGCGATGGTCGGCAGGCCGGTTTCTTGTCGAATTCGGTCCGCCATCGCCACTTGGTAACCTGGCGCCAGCGGGATTTGCTGGCGTGGCGAAATACCACCGCTAGAGACATCTATGAAGTTGCCTCCACGCGTCCTGAGGGCTTTGCCGAAAACCAGGCTTTGGGCCAAGTCCCAGCCGCCTTCGACCCAATCGGTGGCCGAGATCCTGAAGCCGACCGGCACGGTCGCAGGCACAGCGGCACGCACAGCATCGAAGATCGCCAACGGGAAGCGCATGCGGTTTTCCAGCGAGCCGCCATACTCATCGGTCCGGACATTGGACAGCGGCGACAGAAATTCGTGCAGCAAGTAGCCATGCGCGGCATGCAGTTCGATGGCTTCAAACCCCAGTCGATGGGCACGCAGCGCTGACGCGACAAAGGCCTGAAGAATCCGTTGCAAGCCCGTATTGTCGATTGCCTCGGGTGGTGTTTCGCCGCTGGCGTGGGGCAGCGCTGAGGGCGCTTGGGTCTGCCAACCGCCTTGATCCGGCGGTATCAGTTGGCCGCCATCCCAGGGCGCGTGGCTGGAGGCCTTGCGGCCGGCGTGGGCCAACTGGATCGCAATCGGCATCCGCGAATGTTGGCGCACACTGCGCAGCACCCGCCCCATCGCAGCCTCTGTGTCATCCGACCACAGCCCAAGGTCGCCAGGCGTGATGCGTCCTTCGGGCTCAACCGCAGTAGCTTCAACGAACAGCAGGCCAGCGCCAGACAACGCGAGTTGACCCAGGTGAATGAGATGCCAATCGTTGGCCAGGCCATCGGTGGCGCTGTACTGACACATCGGCGCGATCACGATGCGGTTCTTCAACAGCAGCGGTCCAATGGAAAACGGTGAAAAGAGATGGCTCATGGTGGGGGTCCGATTTGACGTGCGAGGGCGTTCAGGTCAGCGAGGCGTGATGGGTGGTTCTGGCCGTGGCAAGCCTGAGCAGGGTCAGGTAGCTTGGCTGGATCTCCATGTTGGCTGTCGTTCCGCGTTGTCTCAAGATCGCGTGGGCGACTGGTAACTTCCAGCAAGGCAGGTTGGTGAAAAGATGATGTTCGCAGTGGTAGTTCACCCAGTACGGTGCGATCAGGGTGCGTTCCAGCCAATTGGCCTGCGTGGTTCTCGCCTGGCGCAGCGGGTCAGCCTGGTTCTTTCCAACCAGAGCGTGTTCGGCGATGTTGCGGATGCGAACTGCCAGTGGCAGCCAGCACACTGTTGGCAGCAACCACAGCGTCAGCCATATCCACCAGCCTCCTGCTGCAGCAAAGACCATGAACCCGAGCGCATGGCTCAACAGGAAGCGTTTGTCTTTGGCCAGTTCGAGCCGAAATCTTTGAAGCGCAGATTCGCCGTTGGCGCGGGCTCTGATGGCCGGCGCAATGTGGCCGAAATGCTGTTTGTAGAAGGTCTGACCGCTCAGGTCGCGCAACACCTTGCGCGCAAGAGAGGCTGGGCTGATTGGAAACGGTGCTGACAGCACCAGATCCGGATCCTCGGTTTGCTGCACAAACCGGTGATGCTGCAAATGGTAGGGCCGGTACTGGCGCAGGCCGGCCGAGCACAACCAGGTGCCCACCCAGTCGTTGACCCGCCTGTTGACATGCAGCGTCGCGTGCGCAGCGTCGTGCATCAGCACGAACAAGCCAAGCTGGCGTGTGCCGATGACCATCACCGCGAAGGGGATCGTCAGCGGCCAGATCGTGCCCATCAGCATCGCGATGGCGATCACGCCCCAGCAATGCGCCACCAACCAAAGGCCGCGCCATGTGGATCGCTCGCTCAGTGAGCGCCATTCCTCTGCGTTGAAATGGTCTTCGGGTCTTGCGCGTGCGGCGGCAGCCATAGAGGTCCTGTGCTCAAGTGGGATGGTCTGGCAACGTGCAGTCTTACGACGGACTCGACACCCATCGCTGCATTGCGCAGCGTCACGTTGATGCATCAAGGCCCAGTACCGCCTTGTGGAAATTGTATGCCGTACCAGATCGTCTAGCGGCCTGGGCTATTTACCCCGGGGTCACGGGTAGGTCCTTCCGGTATTGAGAGTTCTCAAACCTCAAACCTACCGCGAAGCAATGCTTGTCGCAGTCGTTCGCGGTCACCTTTTTCCTTGATGGCGGCTGATGCGCTGTTGTCTGGTTCGAGCGCTGAGAAATTCTGGGAGTACACGATGTCAGCCTTGTCCAGTTTCATTGATACCCGCCTCGCACAGTTGCCGCGAACGATGGCGCTTGAATGGCCAGGCGGTCGTGCCGGCATAAGTGCGGCAGAGGTGAGGTTGAAACTGCGGGCGTGGCGATTGCTGGCCTGGTTGGCGCGAGGGCAGGTGGGTCGCCTGGCCAACGCGTATGTCAATGGCGAGCTTGAGATCGAAGGAGCGCTCAACGATGTGATGGCGGTGGCTGGCGCACTGGCCGGCGACCCGGTCCGGCGCGGCGAGCGGCCGGCTTGGCCGCAGTGGCTTCGGCAGTGGCGTTCATGGCGCATGCACCATCGCCTGCGCGATGCCCATCAGGTGCGCCATCATTACGATGTCAGTGATGAATTCTTCGCGCTCTGGCTTGACCCGCTGCGGGTTTATTCCTGTGCTTACTATCGCGATCCGGCGATGGGGTTGGCCCAGGCTCAGCAGGCCAAGCTCGATCATGTGTGCCGCAAACTGCGACTCGCGCCCGGACAGCGCATGCTCGATATCGGTGCGGGTTGGGGCGGCTTGTTGTTGTGGGCCGCCGAGCACTATGGCGTTCAAGCCCTTGGCATCACCTTGTCGACCAACCAGCATGCGCACGTCAACCGTCTGATCGACGCCAAGGGTTTGCGCGGCCGGGTTGAGATGCGCATGCTCGATTACCGTGAGTTACCTGAAATTGGTGAGTTCGACCGCATCGCCTCGATTGGCATGTTTGAGCATGTCGGCAGCGCCAGACTGGAGGCCTATTTTCGCAAGCTATCGCGATTGCTCAAGCCTGGCGGCTTGATCCTGAACCACGGCATCACCGCCGGCGGCCTGCGCAACGATCAACTGGGCGCTGGCATTGGGGATTTCATCGACAAGCACATTTTTCCCGGCGGCGAACTGGTCCATGTATCGCGTGTTTCGAGAGACTTGGCGCGTGGCGGACTTGAGTTGCTCGATGCGGAGAATCTGCGGCCTCACTACGCGCGCACATTGTGGGCTTGGTCCGATGCGCTGGAGGCGGCGATTGAACATGCCCGTGAGCGGACAAGCGAGGCCACCGTGCGCGCCTATCGCTTGTACCTGGCCGGCAGCGCGATGTGTTTCGAACGCGGCTGGCTGTCTCTCTACCAGTTGCTGGCGACTCGGCCAGAAGCCGGACTTGAGCACGAGGCCATGCCGGGTGGCAGGTCAGAGTATCCGTTTTGCCGGGACTATATGTACTCGCGTCGCGTGCCGGGTGCAGGCTTAGCTTGATGCATTCCTGTCCGTTGTGGACGGGTTTGATGTGGCTCAAGCCCTTGGGGCGGCCCCGGGGCAACATCGCGGCTACCGGCTCCGAAGGTCGATTCATCCATGAACAACAACAAGTCCCTTGCCGTTTTGGCCGTCGCGCACCCGATGCGCAAGAGTCGTTGGCCGGCCCGACTGGACTGGCTGCAGAGTGTCAGCGGGCTGATCCTTGCGCTGTTCATGTGGGGTCACATGTTCTTCGTGTCGTCGATCCTGCTCGGCAAGGATGCGATGTGGACAGTGGCCAAGTTCTTCGAAGGTTATTTTTTCTTCGGCCATTCACTGCCCTGGATGGTGTCGATTGTCGTGGCGGTGATCTTCGCCTTGGTCATCGGCCATGCGCTGCTGGCGGTGCGCAAGTTTCCGATCAACTACGGGCAATACCGGTCTTTCCGCGACCATTCCAACACGCTGAAGCACAGCGACACCAACTTGTGGTGGTGGCAGGTGGTGACCGGTTTCGCGCTGTTCTTCATGGCATCCATCCACCTGTACACCATGCTCACTCGGCCTGACCGCATTGGCCCGTTCGAGAGTGCCGATCGGGTCTGGTCCGATCACTTCTGGCCGCTCTACCTGGTGCTGCTGTTCGTGGTGGAGTTGCACGGCGGCATCGGCCTGTACCGCTTGGCGGTGAAGTGGGGCTGGTTCGCTGGGTCGGATCCCAATGCCACGAGAGCGCGCCTGAAGTCGCTGAAGTGGGCACTGACGGCGTTCTTCTTGGTGTTGGGTCTTGCCACGCTGACGGCTTACATCAAGATCGGACGCGAGCACGCACCTCAGGCTGGCGAGCGCTACACACCAGCCTGGGCCAAGACCGACCCGCACGCACCCGCCGCCGCTCTGAAATGAGATCCTTTCGATGAAAATTGTCTACACCGACGTGTTGGTGATCGGCGGCGGGCTGGCTGGTTTGCGTGTGGCCATCGGTGCCAAACGGCGTGGCCATGACGCGATCATCCTGTCGCTGGTGCCTCCCAAGCGCTCGCATTCGGCCGCCGCGCAGGGCGGCATGCAGGCCTCGCTGGGCAATGTGATCAAAGGGCAAGGCGACAACGAGGACGTGCACTTCGAGGACACGGTGCGCGGCAGCGACTGGGGTGCCGACCAGCGCGTCGTGCGCATGTTCGTCGCAACAGCGCCCAAAGCGGTGCGCGAACTCGCGGCCTGGGGCGTGCCCTGGAGCCGGGTCCAGCGCGGCGACCGGCAGGTGATCATCAACGGCCAGAAGGTGACACTGACCGAACGCGACGAGGCCCACGGCCTGGTCGCCCAACGTGACTTCGGCGGCACCAAGAAGTGGCGCACTTGCTATGTGTCGGACGGCACCGGCCACGCGATGCTGTTCGCCGTCAGCGACCGGGCCATCGCTGAATCGATTCCGGTGCATGAACGCATGGAAGCGATCGCGCTGATTCATCAGGGCGGGCGTTGCCACGGGGCGGTGGTGCGCAACCTGGTCACCGGTGAGCTCAGCGCCTACGTCGCGAAGGCCACGACGATTGCCACCGGTGGCGCAGGCAGGCTGTACCGCGTCACGACCAACGCGGTGATCTGCGAGGGCATCGGCACGGCAATCGCGCTCGAGACCGGCATCGCCACGCTGGGCAACATGGAGGCGGTGCAGTTCCACCCGACTGGCATTTTTCCGGCAGGCATCTTGGTGACCGAAGGTTGCCGAGGCGACGGCGGGCTGCTCAAGGACGTGGACGGCCACCGCTTCATGCCCGACTATGAGCCAGAGAAGAAGGAACTGGCCTCGCGCGACGTGGTGTCGCGCCGCATGGAGACCCATATCCGCAAGGGCAAGGGTGCGCAGTCAAGATTCGGCGATCACCTGTGGCTCGACATCACCCAGCTCGGCCGGGCCCACATCGAGAAGAACCTGCGCGAGGTCAAGGAGATCTGCGAGTCCTTCCTGGGTATCGACCCGGTGACGCAACTGATCGCGGTGCGCCCGGCGCAGCATTACACGATGGGCGGCGTGCGCACCGACCACACCGGTGAGAGCCCGACGCTGAAGGGCTTGTTCTCCGCCGGTGAGGCCGCCTGCTGGGACATGCACGGATTTAACCGACTCGGTGGCAACTCGGTGGCCGAGACGGTGGTGGCCGGCATGATCGTTGGTGATTTCATCGCCGATTTCTGCGACCGAAGCGCCAACGACGCGCCTATCCCGACCGGTCTGGTGCGCGAATTTCTGGCCGCCGAGCAGGCCAAGCTCGACCAGCTGGTCTCGGGTGGCGGCAGCGAGGACGCTTCCGCACTGCGGGTCGCGATGCAAGAGATCATGACGGCCAAGGTCGGCATCTTCCGCACCGGCACTGAGTTGTCGGCTGCGGTGACCGAACTGCAAGCCTTGCTCGAGCGCAGTCGCCACATCGGTTTGCGCAGCAAGGCTGCGGGCCCGAATCCCGAATTGGTGACGGCCTACCGCACACAAAAAATGCTCAAGCTCGCGCTGTGCGTGGCCTACGGCGCGGCCCAGCGCACCGAGAGCCGGGGGGCTCATTTCCGTGAGGACTTCCCGCGCCGTGACGACGCGCAGTGGCTCAAACGAACGCTGGCGACCTGGCCTCGGGCGGCCGATACCTTGCCCACGCTGGCCTATGAGCCACTCGACGTGACGGCGATGGAGTTGCCACCGGGTTGGCGCGGTTACGGCGCCAAGGACTATGTCGACCACCCCGACACAGCGGCACGCGCCGCAGCGGTGGCCGCGATGCGCGATAGCTTGGCCGACGCGCCGCGATTCGAGGTACAGCAGGCGCTGATGCCATACGACAAGCTGTTGCCCGCGGCACTGCGTGGGCGCAATGAACGCATCGACGAACCTCTCCCATGATCATTCCCATCCATCCTGTCGCGCCGGCATTCACTGCTGCGGCTTCTGCCGCGACATCGACGACGAATGGCGCGCCGATGCGGCGGCTCAAAATCCGCGTACTGCGCTTCAACCCGCAACAGCCCGGTGATGCGCCGCATTGGCAGACCTATGACTTGCTAGACGCGGCCGGCATGACACTGTTCATCGCATTGAGTGAAATCCGCGAGAAGCGCGACCCATCGCTGCAGTTCGATTTCGTCTGCCGTGCCGGCATCTGCGGCAGCTGCGCGATGCTGGTCGACGGCCGCCCGGCGCTGGCTTGTCGTACGCTGACCAAGGATCTGGGCGATGAGTTCACGCTGGCGCCTTTGCCGGTGTTCGAACTGATAGGCGACCTGTCGGTCAACACGGGCAAGTGGATGCGTGGTATGAGCGAGCGGCTGCAGGCCTGGGTGCACCAGCAGGAAGCACTTCCCGACCTGACCCGGCTCGAAGCCCGCATGGAGCCCGAACTTGCCGAGAGCATTTACGAGCTCGATCGCTGCGTCGAATGCGGCTGCTGCGTGGCGGCTTGCGGCACGGCGCGCATGCGTGAGGACTTTGTCGGCGCGGTAGGGCTGAACAAAATAGCGAGATTCAGGCTAGACCCACGCGACACTCGTGACGACGAGGATTTCTACGACCTTGTCGGCGACGACGACGGCGTGTTCGGCTGCATGTCGCTGCTGGGCTGCCACGATGTCTGTCCCAAGCATCTGCCGCTCGCCACCCAGATCGCGTTCGTGCGCCGCAAGATGGTGAGCATGGCCTTGAAATAGTTTTCTGGATGATCGCGTCCATGACCTTGCGCGCGAGTCAACATAACCGGTTCACCAAAGTCAATACTTACTGACTGATTTCACCAGCGCGGCCTGGCAAAGCATCGCTTCACCGCCAGACTCGCGCGAATGGGTATCAAACCACAGGCTCGGAGACGGGTTTGCATGCTGTCTTTGCTGGTGGTGCCTGCTGCTTATGCCTTGTTGCGGCGGCGAATCCGTACCCAAAGGGTCTAGATTTGGGCGATGCGGCCTTCAGCAACCAGCGGTGCGTAGAGCGCGATGTCGGCGTGGATGCGATCGCGAAGTGCCTGCGGCGTTGATGGCGTGATCTCGAATCCGGCCAGTGCTGCCCGTTCGCGCACCTCGGTCAAACCGAGAACGGCCAAGAGGTCGCGTTGCAACTGATCGACCACGGGCGCTGGCGTGCCGGCCACGGCCACCAGAGCGGCCCAAGGGTGCATGTCGACCGACGGGCCACCGGCTTCGACCAGGCTCGGGATGCCGGCATGGCTGGCCAAGCGGCGTTTTGCGGCCACCGCGAGTGGCCGGAGCCGGCCGCTGGCCATCAAGCCTGCGACGGTGTTGATGCCTATCGCGGTGAAGTCGACATCGCCGTTGACCACCGCTGCGAGCATCGCGCCGGCATCCTTGAAAGGCACATGCAGCATCTGTACGCTGGCGGCACGGGCGAAGGTCTCGATCGCGACGTGGCTGGCGTGTCCGTTGCCTAGCGTGGCATAGCTCACGCTGCCTGGCACCCGGCGGGCCGCGGAGAGCAGCGCTGCCAGACTTTGATGCCTGCCGCTAGCGCCAACCCAGAGCAGAAAAGTGGCCTGGAACAGCAACGTCAGCGGCACGAGGTCGCGCGTCGGGTCGTAGGGCAACGCAGCATGGAGCAGCGGATTGACCGCCAACGTGGCAGTATCGGCCAGGAACAGCGTGTGGCCGTCAGGGTTGGTTCGACGCACCTCGCCGAAGGCGATGATGCCGGACGCGCCGGGCTTGTTGTCGATCAGCACAGGCTGACCCCATAGACGGGACAGATGCTCGGCGACGCTGCGTGCGACCACATCGGGGCCGACGCCAACCGAATACGGCACGACCAAGCGTACGGTGCGATCTGGAAAAGAGGTGGTGCGTGCGGCCTCGGCCGACCAGCCCGAGCCAACCATTGCAGCCAGCACGGCGCGGCGCCTGAACTGTCGGCGCGCAGCCAGCGCGATCATCAGCCCAACATCCTGGCCAGCAGCGCGCCGGCTGACAGCAACGCCGCGAACCACAGCTCAAGCTTGAAGGTGCGGAACAACACCGCATTGAATGCCGTGCCCCGCGGGCAACGCACAAAATCTCGCCGTAATTGCAGTGCCACTGGCAGCAGCAGCGTGAGCGCATGTGCGAGCGCCGCCATCACCGGCACCAGCGCGTATGGGCCGAGCAGCAGCACACCGAACAGGCTGCGGGACGCGGTCTCGCCAAAGGTGACCGCAAATGTGCGACGGCCGACCAGGCGGTCGTGCGCGATGTCGCGGTGGTTGTTCACTGCCAACGCAGCGGCTGCCAGGCCTCCGATGGCCACCGAAGCCAAACCGTTGACCAGACCGATGCTGCCGGTCAGCACCCAGTCGGTGCCCATCACCGCGACCAGGCCGAAAAATACGAACACCGTCAGTTCACCGAAGGGCGAGTAGGCGATAGGCTTGGGGCCACCCATGTAGGCAAGCGCTGCGAGCAGTGACGCGGTGCCGATCGCCAGCACCGGCCAGCCACGGTAAGCCACCAAGGCAAGGCCCATCGCGGTGGCTGCCAGCGCTGCCAGCACGATGCCAGTGCGCACATGTTGGACGCTCAGCCAGCCGTTGGCCGTGGCACGAGGCAGTCCGGTACGGGTTCCGCTGCTGTCGCCGCCGCGTACCGTGTAGCCAACATCGTTTTGCATGTTGGTGATCACTTGCATCAACAAGGCCGCACCGAACACCAGCATCGCCGCCAGCAGATCGATCGTGCCGGTGCGATCGAAGCCCAGTGTGGCGCCGACCAGCACCGGGCTGATTGCCACCATCAGGCTGCGCGGCCGCACCGCAACTGCCCAGGCTTGAAGCGATCCGGATCGAACCGGTTTGGCAATGGACAAGCAGCTTCTCTCTGCGGACATGGGGCGCTCGCTTCCGCTGGACGGTATGCGTTTCGGAGAGTCGATTGTGGGCGTCGGGCAGGCGCACGCTACTTGCGCAATATCAAGACGGGGTCGTGATGTCGTTTGGCATTCACTCGACTGAACAGCATTGCTTGGCTTGTCAAAGATGCTTGATTTAGGTCAAGAGAGGCCTGCCGTATCGGCGCACATTGCAGAACTCTAAGAAAAGTCGCGGTTTTGTTAAAAATTATTGAGGAATTTCCATTGAAGAATTGTTGGATTTTGGTGATCGGGCTCGGTGCGATGGCGGCCGTTCCCGCATCCGCGCAGTCGGTCACCGCTTACGGCCTGGTTGACTTGGCCGTCGAGCATGTGGCCAGCGTGGCTGCTTCAGGCGGGGGGCTGAACCGAATGCCGGGCCTGACGGGCAGCTACCCGTCGCGACTGGGATGGCGCGGAAGTGACGATCTTGGCGCCGGTTGGCGCTCGGTGTTCGCGCTGGAGATGGGGGTCACGCCCAATACCGGTGGCCTCAGCCAAGGCGGTCGGGCATTCGGGCGCCAGGCGCTGGTCGGTTTGACCGGACCTTGGGGTGCGCTGACGCTGGGTCGCCAGTACACCATGCTGTACTGGTCGCTCCTAGACGCCGATGTTCTGGGTCCCAACCTCTACGGATCAGGGTCGCTTGACAGCTACATCCCGAATTCCCGTGCCGACAACGCTATCGCCTACCGCGGAAGCTTCGGCGGCTTGACCTTGGGCGCAAGCTACAGCCTGGGGCGCGACGCCGTGAACGCCAGCAATCCGGCGGGTACGAATTGCCCTGGAGAAGCCACGGGTGACGCCAAAGAGTGCCGAGAGTGGTCTGCGCTGGTCAAGCACGACGGTTCAGCTTGGGGCGCCGCACTGGCGGTCGACGAAATCCGCGGCGGCCCTGGCGCTTTTGCGGGTTTGACCAGCAGCTCGCTGGCGGACAGGCGCCTGTCAGTCAATGGCTATGTCAATCTCAGCGGCTTGAAGCTCACGAGTGGCTTGGTGCGGCGATCCAACGGCGCGAGTGCGGCCGCCGCACGCAGCGATCTTTGGTATGCCGGAGCGGTGTATCCCATCACGCCGTTGCTGCAGGCCGAGATCGAGGTCTTCAGTTTGCAATTCAAGCATGGCGGCGCCAAAGCCGAGTTGGCGGCAGCCCGGATCAGCTACAGATTGTCCAAGCACAGCGCGGTCTACACCACTTTCGGACGCATCAACAATGGCGGTGGTTTGGCGCTGTCAGTGAGCGCCGGTGCGGCGGGCAGCAGTCCTGGTGCCGGAGCATCGCAAGACGCCATCGCCTTTGGTTTGCGCCATTCTTTCTAAGCGACTGGTGGGCCGGTATGACTTGCCGACAGGGCGTCAACGAAAGGGCTCTGCGCGTACCAGCAAGTCCTCAAGCTCGGGCTCGTTCGGATCGCGCGGTTTGCCGGGGTGGATGATGGCGACCTGGCAGGTCTCGGCAGCCTCGACCAGTTGGCGGTAGCTGCCGGCCTTGAGGTCCTTGATGTAGGCCTGGTTCTTCGCGTCGTAGCCGAACATCCGGTCGTTGATCAACTGGCACTCGTTGCAGCTCGGGCAGCGTGCGGTGTCGATCCAGGTTTCGTCGCGCGAGTGCACCGGTACAGCGGCAGGTGCAGCGCCCTCGGCGTCCGTCGTTCCAGCGCCTGCCGTTGCATCGGCTACAGGCACGGCTGCTGGGGCCAGCGGCTGCTGCTCGGCAATCCAGGCCGCCTTCTCGCGTGCCAGCAGACGCTCGGCATGCGAGTCGTGCACGCCGCCATGCTCTTGCAGGCGATGCCATAGCAGCTGGCTGCGGCGCGTGGCCTGCATCAACCGGGCATCGACGATGACGCGCTGCAGTGCGTCCTGCGCGTCGACCGCTAGCAGATAGGGCACCCGCTGTGCCGCGGCCCGCTCGTCCAGCAGCAGCCAATCGGCGACCGGCAACATCGTCGCATCCCAGTGCGCGCTGGGCACCAAGGCGAAATGCCCGGCCTGGCGGCCATCGCAGAGCACGAAGTCGGCGAAGGTGAAGGCGCAGGGCGTGCTGACGCGCTGCTGCGCGCTGTCGACATAAGCCATTGTCTCGAACGACCAGTCTTCGTCGGACTGCGGGTTGTTCTCGAGCGAGAAGCGCTCGGCCCAGTTGCTGCCCGCGGCGGCGTCATAGCTGAAGGCCGGGAAAGCGCGTGACTGCATCGCCGCCGCTGCGCTGAGGTAGGGCGGCAGCGCACCAGTGGTTGGCGTCGAACCGGTGAAAACACTGAACAGCGCCGGCCCGCGGCAGGCCAGACCGCGGGCGATCCGGGGGTGCATCGCGACCAGATTGGCGCTGGATGACTGCAGCACGAACATGCCGCCCAGGCCCATCGCCGTGGTAGCCAGGCGCGCACTGCGCACGCCAAACGCGAAATGGCCGGTGCCGATAGACGCCTCTTCGAGCAGGTCCGAGGTTTGCACCAGCACCTTGACCGGCAGCCCGGACGACAGCATCTCCATCAGGTTGGTGTTCTCGGTGGCGTCGTTGCGGTCGGCTGGGATGCACACCAAGTAGTCTGGAAAGCGCGCCAGATCCTCGCCGGTGAGGGTGTTTTGATCGAAGGATTCAAACAACAGATCGTGCTCGGCCGGCCGGTAGTGGCCCTGGGCTTCGAGCTCGGCGACCGCGATAGCCTTGACCAGTTCGGCCAACTCGGGCAGTCGATCGCGGTAGGCCTGGGCCGCGGCCGCGCAGTTGTCGAAGGCGAAGGCGAAGACGCTGTCCGAGGCGTCGTCCTCGACCGCATCGGGCTCGGCGAAAAAGCGCTGCGACTCGAGCACGCCCAGGCTGTGCACCAGCCGCGCCCGCCGGTCGGCGGGCAGCTCGTCGCGCGGTACGCCTTTGCCGACGATACGCGACAGCAGGTTGAAGTCGAATGCGTCCTGGTGCGGCCCGCCGATCGAGGCCCGCAGGCTCTGAGGCTGGCGCCCGGCCTGTGAATGACTGAAGGCCGCGCGCAGGATGTCCGAGAGTTTGAGCACCAGCCTGGCCAGGTCGGCATGGAACAGCCGCGCCTTCTCGCGCTGCGCCGCGCGCCAGGCATGGGTGATCAGGCGAACCGGCATGTCGGGCGTGCAGCCCAGCAACTCGCCTTCCGCGCGCAACGCGCCGCCGGCGTGGCTCAGTACTTTTTCGAGCGTCTCGCCTTCACGGGCGCCGAGCTCGGCCGCGGCCTGGTCCCACAACTCGGCCAACGTGCCGCTCGCGCCCTGGTCGACCGCGCGACGGATCGCGCATTCGAGCTGCAGCGCATGGCGGCGCAGTCGCTCTCCCTCGATGCCGCGCGGTGCCACGTCCTTGAGCACCTCGTCGACCAGGCTGGTCAACGAGTGCATGACATGGGATCCCTGGCATCGTTTGTCGAGCAGCAGCGGAAAGTCATGGCGCAGCGTGCTCAGATCTCGGTAAGGCGCAAGCAGCGCGGGGCGCAGGCCAAGGCCGGCTATCGCGGACAGGCCCATCTCCCGGCCGTTGGCTTGCAGTCGGCCGGTGATGTGGAAGATCATTTGATCGGGGTGCTTGACTGGCATGTCCATCGCGAGCTCTCGTTCGGTTGGGACGGCGTTGCGCCCGTCAACTGTGTTCAGGCCGCTTGCTGGGTCAGGGCCGGCTCGTCGGGCCAGACCGTGTACTTGTCGAGTTCGCGGTTGAATCCGCTGCGGATGTACTCGGGCGAGCGCATCTGGCCGGCATGGCGCAAGTCCTCGTAGCACGGCGCAGCGGGGTTGCGGTAGAGGATGCCCACCGGGATGGGATCGTCCATCGAGGCAATCTCACGCGCTCGGTCGATGTCGATCGGATCGTGCACGCGCTGGTTTCGGTAGCTGGCCGACAGGCCAGGGCTGAGCGTCAGGCCATCCGGATGGGTCAGCAGCATCGTGCGTTGCGGATCGTGCAGCCAGGGGTCGAAGGCCTTGGGCATGAACTCGGGGCAGCGCTGCAGCACCCGCACGAACGAGAAGCCGCGGTGCCTGAACGCGGCCTGCATGATGTCGAACAGCACCTCGGGCACCCAGTCGACCGCCTGGGCGATGAAGGACGCGCCTTGCACCCCCAGCGACACTGTCAGAGGGTTCATCGGCTCGAGTGTCGAGCCATAGGGCGTGGTGTTGCTCTTGAAGCCGCGCGGCGATGTCGGCGAGGCCTGCTTCTTGGTCAGGCCATAGACATGGTTGTCGTGCAACACCACCGTGATGTTCATGTTGTAGCGCAGCGCGTGGATCCAGTGCGCCGCGCCTATGCTGCAGCAGTCGCCGTCGCCAGTGCTGACGAAGACATTGAGGTCTGGCCTGGCCATCTTGATGCCCTCGGCAACCGGAAAAGCGCGACCATGCAGGCTGTGGAAGCCGTAGGTCTTCATGTAGTGCGGCAGCCGGCTGGAGCAGCCGATGCCCGAGACGAACACGGTGTTCTCGGGCGCCAGGTTCTCTTCGCTGCACAGGCGTTGCATCGCCGCCAGGATCGCGTTGTCGCCGCAGCCGTTGCACCAGCGCGGCACGCCGCCTTGGTAGTCCTCCAGCGCGTGGTGCTCCTCGTGCAGCTTGATGACGCATTGGGTCAGCGAGGGTGAGAACGATCGGCTCATGATGTTTGCACCGTGGGTTGCAGGGCGGCTTGCAGGGTGGCCTGCAAGGACGTGCGTGCGACGCGGCAGATGTCGCCGGGCTTGATCGGCTGGCCGCGCGCCTCGCTCCAGCAGTCGATGTCGACCAGGAAGCGCGAGCGCAACAACATCGCCAGCGCCGAGTAGCGGCGGTTGTCTTCGTCGATCAACTCGTCCTCGAGCTTGTCCGACCAGTTGCCCTCTATCGTCAACACCTGTTTGAAGCGTTTCAGGATCTCGCGGATGCCCGAGGGCATCGGTTGCAGGAAGCGCAGGTGCATGGACGAGACGGCCAGCCCTTCGGCGCGCAGCCGGGTTACCGCCTCCTCAATCGCGCCCATCGTGCTGCCCCAGCCCACCAGCAGCAGGTCACCGCCCTCGTCGGGACCGCCGCCGAAAACCGGCGGTGGCTTGAGCGTCTTCTGCAGCGCGGCGAGCTTCAGGCTGCGAGCGCGCAGCGCCTCCTCGTTGATCTTCGGGTCGTAGGCCACCTTGCTGGCGCGATCGTGCGCCAAGCCGGTGAGGGTGTGCATTCCCCCGGGCTGGCCGGGCTGAAAACGCCGCGACAAGCCGGTGACGGGATCCCAGTCATAGGGCTTGCCGCCCGGCGGCACAGGGGTCTGGTCGACCGGCGGCGCAAGCCAGTCCTCGCTGAACTCCGGCCGCGGGAAGGGCTGTTGCGCGGTCGACAGGCTGGCGTCGGACAGCACCACCACCACCATGCCGAAGGTCTCGGCGATCTTGCGCGCTGTGATCACTGAGTAAAAGCAGTCCTCGATGCTGCATGGCGCCAGCACTACCTTGGGCGCATCGCCGTGGCTGCCGAAAATCGCCGCCAGCGCGTCCCCCTGCTCGACCTTGGTCGGCTGGCCAGTGCTCGGGCCGCCACGCTGGACATTGACCACCACCAGCGGGATCTCGGCCATCACCGCCAGGCCGATGACCTCTTGCTTGAGCGAGTAGCCCGGACCCGAGGTGATGGTCACCGCGCATTTGCCAGCGTAGGACGCGCCCAACGCGAATGCGCAGGCGGCGATCTCGTCCTCGGCTTGGTGCACCAGGCCGCCGACTTTTTCGAACACCTCGCTCAGATAATGCGACGCCGAAGTGGCGGGCGTGATCGGGTACATCGCGCAGATGTCCATGCCCGAGGCCATCACGCCCAACGCGATCGCGGTGTTGCCGTTGATGACGATCTGTGCCTGGCTGCTGCGCTGCGCCGGGATGCGGTACTTGAAATCGAGATGGGCTTCGCCCCAGGCGGCGCCAGCATCGTAAAGCGCGACGTTGCTCGCAATGATCTTGTCGTCCTTCTTGCCGAAGATTCGGGCGATCTGCTCCCGCGCCAAGGCGGCGTCCAGGCCGTAGACATTGCACAGCAGTCCCAGCACGAACATGTTCTTGCCCTTGCGCGGGTCGCCGACGAGTTCTTTGCAGCGCGCTTCCAGCGGCACCTCGTAGAGCTTGAAGCCGTCGCGCCGTAGCGCCTCGACCGTCTTGAGATAGGAGTCCACCACCGCCGGGTCACGGTGCGTGCGCCACATGCTCTCGAGCAAGATGGTGGCGCCGGGCTTGAGTTCGTCGGCCTGCACCCGGCCGATCAGCACCTGCTCGTTGAAGGCCACCACCAGATCGGTCTGGTCGCCGCCGTTGCTCACGCGCTCGGAACCGATGCGGATGCGGATGCCGCTGGCCCCAGCCACGCTGCGTGCCGGCGGCTGAATCTCGGCCGGGATGATCTCGGTGGTCCAGATGCCGTTGCCCATGCGCGCGGCGATCGCAGCCAGCGACTGACCACAGCGCTGCGCACCTTCACCTGAGTCGCTGATGACCTCGACGATATGCTCTGAGATCGACAGCGCAGGCCGCTGCGACCGATCAGCTGTGCGGACCGGCGCTTCGGGGCGGGAGAGGGTTTGCGTGTCGTTCATGGGGTGCGCAAGAGGTGAGTTGAAGCGGGTGAATCGGACGGCCGGGACGCCGAGTTCAGCCTGAATTCAGGCTGAACTCGGTCAAGCCAGATGAATACGGGCGTAATTCCGCTCTCCGCGGGCAATGCCGAACAGCCTGGTCGCCGGATTGAGATCCTCGGGTTGGTAGACGATCGCGGTATCGCGCAGTCCGAGGTGGGTCTTCATACCGCGTGCAGCCTTGCGGCCAGCGCCCATGGCCTGAATCACTGTGGCGGCGCCGGTGACGATGTCGCCGCCGGCGTAGACGCCGGCGATCGAGGTGGCCAGGTGCTCGTCGGTGGCGATGTAGCCGCGTTTGTCCAGTTTCAGGCCTGAGGTCTGACCGAGGATGGGGTTGGCATTGGTGCCGATCGCGAACACCACCATGTCGCATTCGAATTCGAATTCACTGCCAGGAACGGCCACTGGCCGACGCCGGCCCGAGCTGTCGGGTTCACCGAGTTCCATGCGCTCACAGCGCATCGCGCGAACGTTCTTGGCTGCATCGCCTAGCAACTCCAGTGGGCTCGTCAACCACTGGAAATCGACGCCTTCCTGGTGTGCATGGTGGATCTCTTCAGCCCGGGCGGGTGCTTCGGCCGCGCTGCGCCGGTAGATGCAATAGACCTTTTCTGCGCCTGCGCGCAGCGAGACGCGCATCGCGTCCATCGCGGTGTTGCCGGCGCCTATCACCGCCACGCGCCTGCCCGGTTGCAGTGGGGTGTCGTAGGCCGGGAAGTCGCGCCCGCGCATCAGGTTGCAGCGGGTCAGCCACTCGTTGGCCGACAACACGCCGCCTAGCGATTCGCCTGGAATGCCCATGAAGCTCGGGTAACCCGCGCCGGTGCCGATGAACACCGCGTGGAAGCCCATCTCGGTGAGCATCTGCTCGACCGTGAACAGCCGCCCGACCAGGGTGTTGCATTCGAACTTGATGCCCAATTGCTTGAGTTTGCCGATCTCTACATCGACCACGCTGTTGGGCAGTCGGAAATCGGGAATGCCGTACTTGAGCACGCCGCCGGGTTCGTGGAAGGCCTCGTAGACGGTGACGTCGCAGCCGGCCTTGGCCATGTCGGCGGCGCAGGCCATGCCGGCCGGACCCGACCCGACGATGCCGACCTTGAAGCGAGTGGGCTCGATGTAGGGGATGTTGGCCCAGCCCTGGGAAATCGCCATATCGCCGACAAAGCGCTCAAGCCGTCCGATCGCCACCGGCTCGAGCGTCTCGCCCACGGTGCAGACACCTTCGCACTGGTTCTCCTGAGGACACACCCGGCCGCACACCGAAGGCAGCAGATTGGTGTCGGTGATCACGTCGTAGGCACCGTGGAAGTTCTTGGCGCTCACTTTCAGGATGAAGCCCGGGATGTCGATGCCGACTGGGCAACCCCGCACGCAAGGTTGATCAGCGCAATCGAGGCAGCGTTCGGCCTCGACCAGCGCGTCTTCCAAGCGGTAACCGCAGGCCACCTCGTCGAAGTTCGTCACCCGCGCCTGTGGGCTCTGCTCGGGCATGGGCGTGCGCGCCTGCGGGATGGTGCGTATCGTCTTCTTCTTGGCCATGGTCGGTTCCTGATCGGCGGGTAAGGGCGAGCGGGTCGCTGGGTGGGTCGCTGTGCCTGGGATTCAGTGCGGGTCCGTCGCCGTGTCGGTCGCGACCGGATCGGCCGCACCGCGGATGCGGCAACTCTCATTGAAGGCTTCCAGGGCGCTCTTCTCGGTCGGCTTGTAGCGACCCAGTCGCGCCATCAAATCGTCAAAATCGACCTGGTGGCCATCGAAATCGGGCCCATCGACACAGGCGAACTTGATCGTCTCGCCGATCTTGACGCGGCAGCCGCCACACATGCCGGTGCCGTCGACCATCACCGGGTTCAGGCTGACCATCGTCTTGATGCCCAGCGCCCGTGTCGCCTCGGCGCAGCCCTTCATCATGATCGGCGGGCCAATCGCGACCACCTCGTCGATGTCGGCATGTTGGGCCGTCGCCTGTCGTATGCCCTCGGTGACCAGTCCCTTGATGCCGGCAGAACCGTCGTCGGTGCAGACAATGAGTTCATCACAGCAGGCGCGGAACTTGTCTTCCCAGAACATCAATCCTTGGTTTCGAAAACCCAGCACACCAATGACATAGGCTCCGCTTTCCTTGTATGCGCGAGCTTGTGGATAGACCGGTGCCACGCCCAGGCCGCCGCCGACGCAAATCACTTTCTTGGCCTGGCCAATGTGGCTAGGGATACCCATCGGTCCGACCATCGCGTGCAGGTGTGTGCCGACACGGCAGTTGCGCTGCATCTCTCGGGTGGTCTTGCCCACCGCCTGGATCACCAGCGTGATCGTTCCTTTGTCGCGGTCAAAGTCGGCGATGGTCAGCGGGATGCGTTCACCCTTTTCATGCTCCATCACGATGACGAACTGGCCCGGCTTGGCGGCCTTGGCCATCTGAGGGTGGCGCACCTCCAGCAAGTAGGTGACCTCGGAAAAATCTTCACGGGCAACGATCTCGAAATCGGACATGACAACCCTCTCGACGGCGGTTTTCTTGCCAACGCGGCGACTCAACGCTTGAGAGAGGTCACGCTGGAGCAGAGCTCGCATGATTTTTGGCTGGTCTCAGCGTAGCCTTCTGCCTGGTGTGCCCCTTGCGGTGGATCAAGCCTCGCGGACACGCTGAGAGTGCAGAATTTCGGTGTTGAATTGAGAGCGAAGCTATGACCAAAACCCTGCTGGAAGTTCTTCAAAAACACCCGTTTGTTGCCGATTTCAAGCCTGAACACCGTACCAAGTTAGCGGCCCTAGCCCAGCAGGTTCAGTTCGATGCAGGCCAGGTTATCTTTCATGAAGGAGATGTCTTTTCGGTCTTTTATTTGATCGGCTCGGGCATGGTCGCGTTGGAGTTGGCGTCGTCAGAGCATGTGCTTCGGGTGCAGACGCTCTACGCCGGAGACGAACTCGATTGGTCGGCCTTGCTGCCTCATGCCGGCAAGCATTTCCAGGCACGTGCGCTGAGCCAGGTGACAGCGCTCGCGTTCGAAGGCGAGCAGTTGCTTGCCAGTTTCAAGACTGACCCTGAATTCGGCCTGGCTTTCATGCTGCGGCTGATGGGCGTTGTCTCGGAGCGCTTGCGGGCCACGCGGGTTCAATTGCTTGACATGTACTCGCCGGTGGCCAAACGAGCTGGGACCTGAACGGCGCACGTCTGGCTCGCCCGCAGCGGTCCTGCGCCTGATGGGTCAAGGGTGTGTGAGCCGTTTGACCGTTGATTGCCCCTGGCGGCCCGCGCTTCAGAGCCTGGACATCATCCAGCCAGGGAACAACGCCACCGCCATCGCGGCCACCAAGCACAGCAGGCTGGCGCTCATGGCGAGGTTGCGCGTGCGGCCCGCCGGCGTGACGGCCGCGTCCGGGCTCATGAACATCAGCTGGATCACCCGCAGGTAGAAATAGATCCCGAGGTAGCTGCCGACCAGGCCGAGCACAGCGTAAGTCGTGTGACCTGCGGCCATCACGTTGCGGAAAATCATGAACTTGGCAATGAAGCCAGGGAAGGGCGGCAACCCGGCCAGCGACAACATCGCGATGCCTATCATCAGCGCTGCGAATGGTGAGCGGTGGAACAAACCCTTCAGCTTGTCCAGGCTGTCGCGCAGCGAGTCGTCAGCCGCCGCCGGCAATGCGGCGAAGGCCAGCAGGTTCATCAGCGCGTAGGCCAATACGTAGAAAGTGACCGCCTGCAACCTGCCTTCCGCCGCACCCAGCAAGGCGTAGAACAGGTAGCCCGCATGGGCGATCGAACTGTAGGCGATCATGCGGCGCAGGCTGGGCTGCTTCATGGCTGCCAGGTTGCCCCAGACGATAGAGGCCAGCGGCAAGACCGCCAGCAATTCCAGCATCGGCGAGGCCAGCACCGCCTGGCCGAACAGCCGCACGGCGGTCAGCAGGACCGCGGCCTTGACGATCGTCGCCATGTAGGCCGTCACCGGCACGCTGGCGCCTTCGTAGGCATCGGGCGCCCAAGCATGGAAGGGAACGATCGCCGCTTTCAGGAAGAACGCCAGGATCACCAGCACGACGGCCGCGCGGGCCATGTTGTCGGGTGCTGACAGCGCCTTTGAGAATGCCGACAGATCAAGCGATCCGGTGGCACCGTACAGCAGCGACGCCCCCATCAGCAACATGGCCGAGGCCACGCCCCCCAGCACCAGGTACTTGAGCGCAGCTTCGGCACTTTGCGGCCGGCGGTAGGCCAGCAGCACCAGCACGTAGACCGGCAGCGACATGATCTCCAGCCCGAGGAACAGCGTCAGGAAACTGTCGGCCGACTGCATCAGGCAGGCGCCGTAGAGCGAAGACAGCAGCAGGATGGGGAACTCGCCATCCGAAAAATCGTCACGCGACATCAGCAGCACAGGCAACGCCAGTGCCAGCACCATCGCCTTGGCCAGTAGCGTGGCAGGGTCGACCGAGAACTGCCCAGCGAAAGGCGCTGCCGAGTAGCCCGACAGCGACAGCTTGAGCGCAGTCAGCGCCGCCGCGCCGACACAAACCAGCGCCACGGCCAGCGCGGCACGCTGCCAGTGGCCGGCGATCTCCATCACGATCAACAGCACAATGCCCAGCAGCAGCAGATGCTCGGGCATCATCGCGGTCAGCACGGCATGGCTGATCATTTCGTTCCCCCGGCAAGGCGCGAAGTGGTCACGAGTTGCTGGTAGGCCTTGGCCGCCAGTTCAGTCTTGCGCATGGGTTCATCCGGGAACAGGCCGAGGGCAAAAACGGCGACGACGATCAGCGCGAGGATGCTCTTCTCGCGGCCGTTCAGGTCGGTGATGGGGTGACCCTGCTGCTGTGGCAGCTTGGCCGCGCCGTAGAGGAAGCCGAGCGCGAAGCGCAGCATGTACAGCGCGCCCAGCACCACACCGGTGACCGAGATCACGGCCAGCGCCAGCGGCAGGTTGTGGCCAGCCTGGTAGAGCGGCCAGGCGGCCTTGAAGGCGCCTAGCAGCACCAGGAACTCACCGGTGAAGCCGCTGGTGGTGGGCAGGCCCACCGAGGCCAGCGTGAGGATCATGAAGAACACCGAATAAACCGGCAGCAGCTTGGCCAGGCCACCGTAGTCCGCCAGTTGCCGGGTGTGGCAGCGCTCGTAGATCATGCCGACCATCAGGAACAAGCCGCCTGCCACCAGGCCGTGGCTGACCATCTGGATCACCGCGCCCTGGATGCCGATCAGGTCCAGGCTCAGCAGACCCAGCATCACATAACCCAGGTGGCTGATCGATGAGTAGGCGATGATCTTCTTGATGTCGTCCTGCACCAGCGCCAGGCAGGCGCCGTAGACGATGCTGACCACCGCCAGCGTCATCAGCAACGGTGTGAACTGCGCGGTGGCATCAGGAAACAAGGGGAAACCGAGCTTCATGAAACCGTAGGTGCCCATCTTCAGCATCACGCCTGCCAGAATCACCGAGCCTGCGGTAGGCGCTTCGACGTGGGCGTCGGGTAGCCATGTGTGCAGCGGAAACATCGGCACCTTGATTGCAAAGCTCAGTGCGAAGGCCGCGAACAGCCAAGCTTGTACCTGCGCCGGCAGCCTGGCCTTGACCAGATCGGCGATCGCGAACGAGACCACGCCGGTGCTGGACTGCAACGAGTAGACGAGGTAGATCAGCGCGCCCAGCATCAGGATGCTGCCGAAGGCCGTGTAAAGCACGAATTTGATCGTCGCATAGATGCGCCGATCGCCCCCCCAGATGCCGATCAGCAGGAACATCGGGATCAGCATCGTCTCCCAGAATACGTAGAACAGAAACAGATCCTGAGCGACGAAGGTGCCCATCATCGCGAACTGCACCAGGAAGACCATCGCGTAGAACAGCTTGACGTCCTTGGTGATCGCGGAGAACGCCCCGGCCACCACCAGCGGGCCGAGGAAAGCCGTCAGCATCACCAGCAACACGTTGACCCCGTCGAGGCCGATCTGGTAACTCACGCCCCAGCGCTCTATCCAGGGCAGGCGGGTTTCGAACTGCAGACCGGCCACGCTGCTGTCGAAGCGGGCGTAAAGCCAGGCCGTGAGCGCGAACTGCAGGATCATCACGCCCAGCGTGACACGGCGCGTGAAGTCGTGGTTGCCCGTCGGGGAGACGATCAGCAGTCCGACGCCGACCAGCGGCAGCCACAACACCAGGTTGAGGGCGAACTTGAGGAATTCAGCGTCAAACATGGCGCCAGCTCCAGAGTACGGCGCCGACGATGCCGCTCAACACGAACAAGGCATACCACTGCAGGCTGCCGGTCTGCAAACGACCCAGCAAGCCGCCGCTGAAGCGTCCGATCGCTGCCATCCCGTTGAGCGTGCCGTCGAGCAGGATGCGGTCGCCCAGCCGCAGGAAGACCCGGTCGGATATCCAGGCCAGCGGCTGGTTGATCATCCGCTCGTACAACTCGTCGATGAAGTACTTGCCCGACAGCCAGCGGTGCAGGCCGGCGAAACTTTGCTGCAGCCGGTCGACCCGACCGGACGTGCCGCCGTACAGCAACCAGGCCAAGCCGAGGCCGGCGGCAGCCAGCACGACCGACAGCACCAGCAATGGGGTCTCGAAATGGTGCAACGATTCGTGCACGGCGGGCAAGGGCAATTGGGGCTCCAGGAAATGCGGTATCGCGATGAATCCACCGAGCGCCGACAGCACTGCCAGCAGCATCAGCACGCCGGTCATGGACAACGGGGATTCGTGGACATGGTGTTCGACTTCCGACGTCATTCGCGATTTGCCGAGGAAGGTCAACCACAGCAGGCGGAACATGTAGAAGGCCGTCATCAGCGCAGTGGCTGCGGCGATACCCCACAGCAGCGGTGACCCGCCCCGCGTGCTGGCGAAGGCGTACCACAGGATCTCGTCCTTCGAGAAGAACCCGGCCAGCGGCGGGACGCCGGCGATCGCCGCCGTGGCGACGGCGAAGGTGATGAAAGTGACCGGGATCTTGCGCGCCAAGCCCCCCATCTTGCGCACGTCCTGCTCGCCGCCCAGCGCGTGGATCACACTGCCCGCGCCGAGGAACAGACAGGCCTTGAAGAAGGCGTGGGTGACGACGTGGAAGATCGCCACGCCGTAGGCGCCGACGCCCAGCGCCAGGAACATGAAGCCCAGCTGCGAGACGGTGGAGTAGGCCAGCACCTTCTTGATGTCGGTCTGCACCAACGCCACGGTGGCGGCAAAAAACGCGGTGGCCACGCCGATGGTTGCGATCACCATCGAGGCCTCGGGTGCCAGCAAGTAGACGCCAGCCATGCGCGCGACCAGGTAGACCCCGGCCGTGACCATGGTGGCGGCGTGGATCAGCGCCGAGACCGGGGTCGGGCCGGCCATCGCGTCAGGCAGCCAGACATGCAGCGGGATCTGCGCTGACTTGCCGGTGGCGCCGACAAACAGCAGGATGCCCACCAGGCTGGCCGACACCAGCGTGGCCGCATTGCCATGGCTGAACGCGGTGTTGATGCGGTCCATGTCGAGCGTGCCCAGCGCTTGGTAGAGCACGAACATGCCGAGCAGGAAACCCGCATCGCCGATGCGGTTGGTGATGAAGGCCTTCTTGCCCGCTCGGGCGTTGGCCAAGTCGTCGAACCAGAAGCCGATCAGCAGGTAGGAGGCCAGCCCGACGCCCTCCCAGCCGACGAACAACACCAGCAACGAGCGGCCCAGCACCAGCAGCAGCATGAAGAACAAGAACAGGTTGAGGTAGGCGAAGAAGCGGCCGAAACTCTTGTCGTGCGCCATGTAGCCGACCGAGTAGATATGGATCACCGACCCGACGCCGGTGACGACCAGCGCCATCACCGCGGTCAGGCGGTCGAAGTAGAAAGCAATCTCGAAGTCGGCTCCGCCAATCGAGGCCCAACGGTAAGCGGTCTCGACCAGCGGCGCATAGCCGCCGGCTTTCAGGGCCAGCAGTGACTTGACCACCAGCGCGAAGGACAGCAGCGGCAAGCCGCAGCCGACCACGGTAACGAAGAGTTTGCCGACGCGGGGGCCGCTTTGACCCTCGCCAAGGCGGGTGGCGAGCACGCCGTTCAGCAAGAAACCGAACAGCGGGAGCAGGACGATGGTGGTGAGCATGGAGGGCATCGAAGGTCAGCCCTTCAGGTCGCTGTAGGCATCGATGTCCAGCGTGCGCTTGTCGCGGACCAGCAGCAGCACGATGGGGATGGCCAGGGCAATTTCAGCCGTGGCCACGACGAAGATCAGGAAGACCAGCACCGCACCGGCGGTGGTGGCGGTCTGCTGGGCGAAGGTCACCAGGCTCAAGTTGACGCCGTTGAGCATCAACTCCATGCACATCAGCATCACCAACACGTTGCGCCGGACGATGACGCCGAGCAGGCCGATAGCAAACAGCGCCACAGACACGCCCAGCAAGAACTGTGTTCTATCCATGGTGCGCTCTCCGGCTGACTTTGATGACGGCCAGTGCCGCCACCACCGCCGCGACCAGCAGCACCGAGGTGAGCTCGAAATGCAGCCAATACTGGTTGAGGAAGGTGGCCGAGAACTTCGCGATGCCGTAGCCCTGGTCGCCGATCGCGCCGATGGGCGAGGGCAGGGCACGCCAGATGCTGATGACAATCACACCCAGCAGCATGGCGAAGCCGATCAATCCCGGCCACAGCAGGCTGGAAAAACGCGGCCCAGTGGCCTCGCGCACATCGAGCAGCATGATCACGAAGACCATGAAGACCATCACCGCACCGACATAGATCAGTATCTGGAAGGCAGCGATAAAGTGCACGCCGAGCAGGCCGTAGACCACGCCCAGGCAGACCATGGTGGTGATCAGCGCCATCGCCACCCGCATCGGCTGCCTGGCCGCGATCATCCAAATTGCGCCAGACAACGCACCGGCGCCGAATGCCAGCAGCAGCAAGGTGTCGAGGCTGCGGAGCAGTGTCTCGATCATGGTGTTGCCTCGGGCTTCTGGATGCGGATTGCCGAACTTGGATGGGCCGCAGAGGGGTAGGGCTTGGCGACATCGCTCTGCGGTTGCCAGGTCAGCATCTCATCCATCGTCAGCCACATCTGGTGTCTGTCCTCGGCCGGCAGGCCGGGTGTTTCCTTGGCCATGCGGATGGCGTCCTCCGGGCAGGCTTCGACGCACAGGCCGCAAAAAACGCAGCGCGAGTAGTCGATCTCGAAGCGCACCGGAAACTTCGGATGTGCGACGTCGCTGGGGTCGAACCCGGCTTCGATCTCTATCACTTTGGCCGGGCAGACCGTGGCGCACATGTTGCAAGCGATGCACTGCGGCTTGCCGTCTGGGCGCTGCGTCAGCACATGCTTGCCGCGATTGGCTGGCGCGTAGTCGAAGCGGGTTTCCTCCGGGTAGAAGGTGGTCAAGGCCCCCTTCTTGCCGGTCATCCAGCGCCCCATGTTGCGCAGGAAGACACGGCTGGTGATGGCCAGGCCGCGCAGTATCTCGGGCAGGTAGGCAAGCTCCCACCAGGACATCGTGGGCTCGTTCCAGTACACCTTGCGCACGTGGGGCTTGCTCTTGTAGCTTGACTTCGCAGGAGCAGTCACAGCGGCGCCCCTTGGTGAGACCACACCAGCACAGCGGTGAGGCACAGGTTGGCCAGTGCCAGCGGCAGCATGAACTTCCAGGCGAAACGCAGCACCTGGTCGTAGCGGAATCTGGGCAAGGTCCAGCGCACCAGGATCTGGAAGCTGCACACCACCATCACCTTGACCAGGAACACCACCAGTTGGGTGATGACCACCGCGCCGTGGCTCATCGCCAGCTGGTAGCCGCCGGGCAGCGTGAAGCCGGCGTCGTTCATGTAGGGCAGGTTGTAACCGCCCAGGAACAATGTCGTGAACAGTGCGCCGATGATCGCTATCTCGATGAACTCGGCGAACATGAACAGGCCCATCTTCATCGAGGTGTACTCGGTGTAGTAGCCGGCGATCAGCTCTGACTCGGCCTCGGGCAGGTCGAAGGGGATGCGCTTGTTCTCGGCGATGGCCGCCGTCATGAACAGCACCGCGGCGAAGGGCTGGTAGACCAGCCCCCAGGCCGGCAGGAAGCCCAGCACCGTGCCCGACTGCTGGCGCACCATCGCACCCAGGTCGATGGTGCCGTAGACCAGGATCAGGCCGAGCACCGTCAAGCCCATCACCAGTTCGTACGAGATCATCTGCGAGCCGGCGCGCAAGCCCCCGAGCAGCGAGAACTTGTTGTCCGACGACCAACCCGCCAGCATCGTGCCGATGATCGTCAAGCCGCTGAAGGCGAACACCACCAGCAAACCAGCATCGAGCCGCGCGATCTGCATCGGGTAGGTGCGGCCGCCAAACCAGTCGGCCAGTGCCGGGAACAAGCGGCCCGGGTCGACCATGCCGCCGAAGGGAACCACCGCGAACACCAGCAGCACGGGGGTGAAGACGACCCAGGGCGCGACCGTGTAGGCCAGCCAGTCATGGGTGCGCGGCGTGAAGTCTTCCTTCATCAGCATCTTGATGCCGTCGGCGATGCCGTGGAACAGGCCCATCCAGACCAGCTTGATCTGGGTGTAGGGGATGCGGATGTAGGCCCGGTTGGCGCCCAGGCGGTCCGACATCACCGCCGCCTGCTTGCGCTCAACCCAGGTCAGGATCGTGCCGAAGGTGATCAGCATGCCCAGCGCGTAGACGATGAAGACCAGCGAGACGCTGAGGTCCTGGGTCATGATGACACCCCGGGCACCAGCACTGCCAAAGGCGCCAACTCGGCGAACAAGGCCTGCGCGTCCACCACCCCGGGCTTGCGGGTGAAGCAGGCCTCGAAGCCGGTCACGGTGCCCTGGAAGTTGGTGTAGTGGCCGCTGCGCTCGGTCTGGACGCTGATCGGCAGGAACACATCGGCGTGGCCGTTTTCGGGCTGCAGATAGCTGTTGAGGTAGATGATTTTTGCCTTGGGTGGCAACTGGGCGAAGCTGAAGCCCTCGCCCCACACCAGCACCAGATCGGTGTCGGGCGGGAAGGCGTCTGCCGCGGTCTCAGGCAGCGCCGGGAACAGCGCGGTCGCCGCAGCGCGGTTCGGGTTCTTGTCGGGCTGGATCAGCACATCGTCCGCCAGCACCTCGCCCGCCACCGGCTGCCAGTCGGTTTTGACATGGCAGGCGAAACGCAGGCCCAGCGCGGCGTTGAAGGCGTTCAGTTCCTCGTTCGATCCCCAACTCGACACCAGCGCGACGGGCTGCCGTGCCGCGGCAATCAAGGCCCGCGCCAGTGCGATGGCCGCCTGCAACTCGACCGGCTGGCCTTTCTGCATCGCGTGGTCAGCGCGGGCGCGTTCGAAGATCTGTGCTAGGTCGCGCCCCTTGTTGCAGATCCACGGGCCATTGACGGCGGGGTTCTCCAGCGGGGTGACCCGGTCGATACGGGCGTTCTGGACGGCGTCCAGGTTCTTCAGCTTCCACTCGCTCTTGCGGTGCCAGAGATTGATGCTGCAGCCGCGCGCGCAACCTGGGCAGACCGAGGGTGTGGGCTTCAAGTACCAGACCCGTGCCTTGTGCAGAAACTGGCGCGACAGCAATGCGCCCACCGGGCAGAGGTCGATCACGTTGTCGGAATACGGATCTGACTCGAAGGCGCCGTCCTCCACCGCGCGGATCAGCGAGTGGTCACCGCGGCTTTGCACGCCCAGCGCATTGGTCTTGGATATTTCGTGCGTGAAGCGGACGCAGCGCGTGCACAGGATGCAGCGTTCGTTGTCGAGCACGATGCGCTCGGAAAGCGGAAAGTACTTGGTCGCGGTGACCTTGGCGTCGCGTGACACCGAAGGCTCGCCGTTGTACTCGTAGTGGTAGTCCTGCAGCGTGCATTCGCCGGCCTTGTCGCAGATGCCGCAGTCCACAGGGTGGTTCAGCGTGATGAACTGCAGCGTCTCCTTGCGGCGCAGCTTGACCTTGTCGGAATCGGTCAACACCCGCATGCCGGGGGTGATCGGCATGTTGCAGGCGATGTCGAGCCAGCCGCTGCCACCGCCCGGGCTGTCACTTTCGACCTCGACCGTGCAGATGCGGCAGTTGCCCGGCACTGAGAGGTGGGTATGCCAGCAGAAGTAGGGAATGAAGAAACCGTTGGCCTTGGCCGCCTGCATCACGGTCTGGTTGTCCTCGGCCTGGACCGGCTGGCCATTGATGAAGAACTCAAGCATGTTCAGTCACTCCACCTGCCACTTCAATCTGTCCATCGAAGCGCGAGCGCTTGTTCGTGATCCAGAATTCGAATTCGTCCCGATACTTGGCCAGGATGCCCAGCGTGGCGTAGCCCGCCGCGTCGCCCATGCCGCAGATCGTCGCGCCGTCGTTGGCGATGGAGATGCGGATCAGCTGATCGATGTCATCCATCCGACCCTTGCCAGCGACGATGCGGTCGATGATGCGGTGCATCCAACCCATGCCCTCGCGGCAGGGCGTGCATTGGCCGCAACTCTCATGGTGGTAGAAACGCAGCAGGATCTGCAGCAGCCGCACCATGCAACTGCCTTCGCCGATCACCACCATGCCGCCCGAACCCACCCCCGACCCGGCCGCCGACAGGCTGACGTGGTCGTAGGTAACGGTCTCGATCTCGGCTGCGGTCAACACCTTGGTCGAGATGCCGCCCGGCACGATGCACTTGATCTTGCTGCCGCCCAAGCCGCCGCCGCATTCCTCGTAAATGAACTTAGACAACGGCGTGCCGTATTCGACCTCGTAAACACCGGGACGCTCGATATGGCCGGATATCGATACCAGCTGGGTGCCCGGGCTCTTGGCCGTGCCGACCTTGCGGAAGGCCTCGGCGCCATGCGCCACGATGCCGGCGACGTTGGCCAGCGTCTCGACGTTGTTGATGACGGTGGGCTTCTGGTACAGCCCACGCACCGTCAAGCGGGGCGGGCGGTTGCGCGGGTAGCCTTTCTTGCCCTCGATCGAGGTGATCAGCGCCGAAGCTTCGCCGCAGACGTAGGAGCCGGCGCCGCGGTAGATCACGATGTCGCAGCAGAAATCGGTGTCCATGATTTGTTCGCCGAACAAGCCGGCGGCATAGGCTTCCTCGACCGCGCCGGCCAGGCGCCGGTACGGCAGGTCGAACTCGCCGCGGATGTAGACGAAGGCATGGCGAACCTGCAGCGCATAGGCCGCGATCAACATCGACTCCAGCAGCAGATGCGGAGCGTTCTCCAGGATCCAGCGGTCCTTGAAGGTGCCGGGCTCGCCCTCGTCGGCGTTGGCGCACAGGTAGTGCGGCTGCTCGTCATTGAGCTTGATGACACCCCACTTGCGACCGGCGGGAAAGGCTGCGCCGCCGTGGCCTAGGATGCCCGAGGCCGCCACTTCCTTGGTGACCTCTTCGGGGCGCATCGTGCGCAGCACCTTGTCGAGCGTGGCGTAGCCGCCGCGGTCCCGCACATCGGCCAGCAGGTGCGAGGTGGCGGTGACCGGGAAGGTCATGATCAGTTTGGTGCCCGTCATTTCGGCAAACCCTCGATCAGTGCATCGAGCCGCGCCGGGCTCATGTTCTCGTGATAAGCCTCGTTGAGCATCACCACCGGAGCGGTGCCGCAGGAGCCCAGGCACTCGACGGTGGACAGCGTGAAGCGGCCGTCGGCCGTGGTCTGGCCAGGCGCTATGCCCAACTTTTGGCTGAGATGGCCAATCACCCCCTCGGCGCCTCGCATCGAGCACGACAGGTTGCGGCAGGCCTGCAGGTGCCACTGGCCGATTGGCGCGCGCCGGAACTGGGTGTAGTGCGACAGCACCTCCTCGATTTGGATGCGCGGCACGCCGATGTAGTCGGTCAACTCGGCGATGTCGCTGTCAGCGACGAAGCCGCGGTCTTGCTGGATCCGGTGCAGGCAGGGCAGCACCAGCGACGACTCGCTGCCCGGTGGGTAACGCCGCCGCATCAGGTCGAACTCAGCGATCAAATGCCTCATCGGTCGCACTCCCCGCCGATCATGTTGACCGAACCGAAGGTGGGCACGATGTCAGCCAGTTGCCCGCCGTCGAGCATGCGGTGCACGCCGCCCATGTGCACGAAGCTGGGTGACCTGACATGGACCTTGTAGGGCGTGCCCAGCCCTGTGCTGACCATGTAGAAACCCAGCTCGCCGTTCGGCGCCTCGTGCGCACAATAGACCTCGCCGGCCGGCACCCTGGGCCCGTCTATCACCAGCTTGAAATGGTTGATCAAGGACTCGATCTCCGAGTAGACCAGCGCCTTGTCGGGAAAGCTGCAGCGGCGGTCGTTGACGTTGATCGGTCCCGACATCGAGGGCGACTGCAACATGTCCGCCAGCTGCCGCATCATGTGCACCGACTCGTCCATTTCGCGCATGCGCACGAAGTAGCGGTCATAGTTGTCGCCCTTGATGCCCACCGGGACCTCGAAGTCGAGTTCGGCGTAGGCCAGGTAAGGGGTATCTTTGCGCAGGTCGCGCGCCACGCCGGTGGACCGCAGCAGCACACCGGTGTAACCGTAGCTCAGCGCGTCCGCAGTACTGATCACACCGACGTCGCGCATCCGGTCGATGAAGATGCGGTTGCGGTCGACCAGGCCATGCACCCGCCCAACGAATTCCTCGTACTGGACGAGGATCTCTTCCAGCCGTTTCAGCCAGCCGTCGGGCAAGTCGCGCGCCAGACCGCCGATGCGGCCATAGCTGTAGGTGACGCGGGCGCCAGTCAGCGCAGCGAGGTGCTCGTACATGAAGTCGCGCACCATCACCAGGTACAGGAACGCCGTCATCGCACCTAGTTCCATCAGCCCGGCCGCCAGGCATGTCAAGTGGTCCACCAGGCGCGAGTACTCGCTCAGCAAGGTGCGCAGGTAGCGGCAGCGCGGCGTGATCTGCACGCCCATCAACTGCTCGACGCCATCGCAGTAGGCGAAGTCGTTGATCAGTGCCGACACATAGTTCAAGCGGTCGACATAAGGGATCAGGTTGTGCCAGGTGTGGTCCTCGCACTCCTTTTCGAAGCCGCGGTGCAGGTAGCCGCAGTGGATGTCGGTTCGCAACACGCGTTCACCGTCCAACTCGGCAATGATTTGCACCGTGCCATGGGTGGCAGGGTGCGATGGGCCGATGTTGACGAAGACCGAGTCGGGACGCTGGTTGCCCTCGAAGATCGAGCGCACGGGGTTGGGAAAGGGGTTCGCCAAGGCAGTCTCGTCAGTTGCGGTAAGGCACGAGCGGTTGCTCCTGCTGCTTGGGATAGTCCTTGCGCAGCGGGTGGCCGACAAAGCCCTCGTAAAGCAGGATGGGACGCAGATCGGCATTGCCCTGGAAGACGATGCCGTACATGTCGTGGCATTCGCGCTCCATGAAACCCGCCGAGCCGTAAAGCAACACCAAAGAGTCCACCCGTGGGTCTACCTCAGCGACGCGGGTCTTCAGCCGCACCCGCACCTTGTGCACGGTGGAGTAGAAGTGGTAGACCACCTCGAAGCGCAGCGCCTGCCCAGGCCAGTCCACCGCGGTGACGTCGAGAAAGATATCGAAGTTGAATTCGCGTTGCAGCCGCTGCACCGTGGGCAGCAACTCGGCAGGCTCGAGCAGAAACACCAGCACGCCGTGCGAAAGCAGCGCAGCGCCGGCTGCAGGTACCAGTTGCCTGGCCAGCGTCTCGAAACAAGAAGGCGCTGTCATCAGAAGGTCCGCGTCAGGATGGGGTGACTGGACCGGGCGATTTTCTCTTGCAACTGCATGATCCCGTCGATCACCATTTCCGGCCGCGGTGGGCAACCGGGGATGTAGACATCGACCGGGATGATCCTGTCGATGCCCGGTAGCGCAGCGTAGTTCTGGTAGAACCCTCCGCTGGTGGCACAAACCCCGAAGGCCATCACCCATTTGGGCTCGCACATCTGTTCGTAGACTTTCAGCAGCACCGGCGCCTGTTTGTGGGTGATCGTTCCCACGACCATCAGCATGTCGGCCTGGCGCGGCGAGAAGCGTGGCAACGCAGCACCGAAGCGGTCGGTGTCGTAAGGCGACGCGCTGACCGACATGAATTCCATCGCACAGCAGGCTGTCACGAAGGGGTAGGGAAAGAGCGAGAACTTGCGTGCCCAGCCGATCAACTCGTCCTTGCGCGTGGTCAGGAACTCAAAGGCGCCGTCTTTGGCGCCGTCATTGCGCGGGCTGGCCGGCACGATGGGAATGGTGCGTGCGTACATGGCTTACTCCGTCACGGCCTCGATCAGCCGCGCCTTGTAGACGTACAGCAGGATCAGCACCAGCAGGAAAAAAAAGAGGAAAAAGGTCAACAACATGAAGCTGGTCAGCGGCTGCGCAGCCAGCGCCCAGATGAAGAGAAACACGGTCTCGAGATCGAACAGGATGAAGATGATCGCCACCGCGTAATACTTGATTGGCACCGCCTTGACGTTCAAGGTGCTGATCGGTGTGGCGCCGCACTCAAAGGGCTCCATCTTGATGGCCGAGGCTGCCGGCTTCGGACCGAATATGCTGTTCATTGCAAGCGTTATTGCAACGAACCCTAGAATAGCCAAAAGATAGAAGATGAAGACGATGTATGGATTCATTGCGCGCCTCTCGTACGCCCGTCAGTCGTTCGCTTGGCGGTCGGCTAAAAGCAGCAGTGGATCGGCGACCGAGTCATTCGGTGCGTGGGTGGATAGGTGTGGCCACCCATGCACTTCGGCCCATGCCAAGAGACCAAAAACCGCCCTGCCACTATGTTAGGTTTTCTGGTTTTGGTTCTGGTAATCATGCTTTTTTGTCGTCTCTGACAGGTAGAAAAATCATTGAACCAAGGCTAACGTTTACACCAGGATTTGACTTGAGCCATATCAGCCTCCGACGTGATCCGAAAAATCGAACGCCAGAAATTTTGGCCGGCACCCGTGACGTCTATAGTGAAACTGATGTCTAGGCCTCAGTGAAAATAGCGCTAAGCACAGCGACTTTCACAGGCGCAGACGCGGATTTTCCTGGGCAAAAAGTGGCTTCAGTCAGACACCACTCTTTCCTTGTTCGTCATCGAAAGAGCCAAGGTCCGCGACTATTCTTGGCCTTCAGATAGGCGTCGAGTCGGTCGCGAGGCCTGGCAACACCGCGCCGATTTTCAAGATCTCTTCGAAGCCCTGTCACTCGAAAATCGGCCGACGGTTCGGCCAAGATTGAACTACCGCAACGGTGTCTTGAACAATCCGAAGGGAGTTGCGGCGGGAGTCCCAACGACTTCCTTCTGCAGTCGGCCTAAAATCGGTATCGCATTGAAAATCGCACCACATTCTGGTGTTGGCGTGGTGACGGGTTGCCGAAGGCGAGCAGGTCATAGACTGCATTGGGTTGGACCCCATCGACGTGCCAGTCCTGTTGGGTGTACGACTCGTACCCGTAGCTACCCTCCAGCGTCAGCTTGTCGCTCAGCCGGTAATTGGCATTCAGCTTGATGACATCGCGCGATGTTTTTTGAGTCGGGAACGGTGGCTCACCAACACCGGTCTGGACCGATAGGTCGCTCAGTGATCGAGAGAACCATAGGTCGGCACTGAGCTCCAGCTTGCCGGGGATGGCCGCGTGCCTGAGCCCGAAGCCAAGAGCGCCGAATTCGTCTTGAGTCTTGCCGGTCCAATCTGGCGCGGAAAATGTCTGGCTACCGGTCTGGCGGGATGTCGTCTTCTGGCCCTGCGCGTAGAACGAGAGGCGGGTGTGCTCGGACAGCGCGACCGCGATGTCTGCGGCGAGGTTGACCGTATCCGATGCATTCAGGCCGATCACGGTTTCGCTGTAATCGTCGATTGCGTAGTCTGTCACCAGACCCACGCTAACGGTTTCGGAAACGGACCAGTCGGCGCGCGCGCCCATCGTGCTGCGCTTGCGTGCGGCCACGTTGTACTTGCGCATCAGGGGATTCTGGGGAGGGAACCAGTAGGCGATGCCATAGGTCGAGGCATCGCGGTCGCCGTACCCGATATTGACGGTCAGGCCGAGACTGTCCAGCGCCTGCACGCTGGCGCGTCCCCACAACGTGGTCTCGGTAGTGTTGACCACCTCGATGTAGCTGCGGTCGCGCTTGTCCCAATCGAGGCCTCCGCTGAGCTTCCAGGTGCCTGGGCCGCGGTAGTTGGCATTGAGTTTGAAGCGGTTTTGCGTCAGGTTGAACGGTGTGTTGCTGACCGTCCCGGGGCGGAGAAACAGGTCAGTCGACACCACGGGATAGCTCTGGACGGCGGTCTTGTTGTCGCGCACATCCCAGGCATAGACCGCATTCACGCGCAGCTTGTCCATCGGCGCGTAAGTCGCCTTGACGTTGCCGTTGTAGGTGTCCACTCGCCCGTCTAGCGACTGCGACGGCAGCGCGGGTACCGACGGCGCCAGACTCGTGTTCAAGGTCGAAGCCAGGAAGGCAGCGTTCTGTGTACCGTGCCCGACGGCGATATCGGCGCTCGCGCGCAGTGTGGGCATGACCTGGTACCCGACAGAGCCCACGATCTGCTGGAACTGGTTGCCCGGGGCCTGCGCGAGCTGGCCTTGAGTGGCACCGGCCAGCACGGGCACAAAGGGATTGGCCCAGGTGAGAGATTCATTGCCGTTGCGGAACTGCGAGAGCTGGTAAGCCAGCGTGGCTTGCAGCCGCGACGTGACATACGCGACCGCCACCTCGAACTGGTCGGTGCTGTCGTCCACCGGAGCTGCGAGTTGCGAGGCGCTCGAGAAGAAGGACCCGGAGGTCGGCCTTGTGCCGTCGCGTACGTCGTGCCTCAGGCCGACCCGGTAGTTGAAATTATCCTGACCCAGCCACGAACCGGCCAGGTCGAAGCGTTTGGCGTTGAAGCCGAGTTCAACCGGTTTGAGCGTGGCCGCCAGCGGCATCGAGGCCGTGTCGCCGGCCGGAAAACCCGCGCCAGCGGGCAAGGTCAGCCGGTTGCCGCCATTGCCGAGGAAGGGGGTTCTGGCCCCTTCGGCGAAATAGCGTGGCACTTCCTGGTAGCCGAGTCGCAGGTTGTAGAGCCCTTCGCGCCCGGCCTGTGCGGACAGGGTGCGTGTGGCGATACCGAGGTCACTGGCCATCAGGTCAGCGTAATAGCCGCTCTCGCTGCGGTACGCCAACTTGCCGTCGAGGTCCAGGTAGGCACCCTTCTTGTCCATGCCGGTGTGGTTGCCGAATGTCGGGGAATCCTCCGAGACATAACCGACGCCGGCCTGGACGGTGCCGGTCGCGCCCTTCGGAAAGGGGCAGGACTCGCAAGTCCATTGCGAGGTATCCGCTTGAGCGGCGGCGGTGCCGGGGGCGGACAGCACGCCAAGCGCGGCAAGCAGGAACAGGGGGCTATAGGTTCTCATGGTCGCATCCGTAATCGGTGAGTGGGGCCGGGCAGGGTGCGGTGCGGTGGCGGCCGCGCACCCGAGCGCAGCGGCGGTCAGCGCATCAGTTTCGCTCCCGAGGGGTGATTGGATCCATGCACTTGCGAGTGACAGTTGGTGCAACTGCCGGCCACCAAGAAGGCCGTGCCGCCGGTGGTCCCGCCCGGTAAGCCGTTGGAGGTGCGTGCCACCGACGGGTGGCTGACCGAGCTGTGGCACTGCTGGCACAGCAGCGGGGGCGTCTTGGTCAGCAGGGCCGGGCGTACCGAGCCGTGCGCCGTGTGGCACAACGAGCAATCCTCGTTCACCGGCTGGTGTTCCCAGAGCAGCGGCCCGCGCTTCTCGGCGTGGCAGCTGTAGCAGGTCTGGTTCAGCGTCGGTTTGTTGAGCATCGCCTGGGTCGTGGAGCCGTGCGCGCTGTGGCAGCCGCTGCAGGTCATCACGCCGTAGCGCACCGGGTGGGTCGATGGCTTCTGGAAATCCGCCCGCTGAGTCTTGTGGCAGGCCAGGCACACTTGCGGCTCGGTGGCCTTGGTCAGTACCGGGTCGCCCTGGCTCTGGTGGATCTTGTGGCAATCGGTACAGGCTAGGTTGTTGCGTTCGTGCGCGCCGGCATGCCAGCTGGTGCGCGACGCCCCCTCGTGGCAGCTCAGGCAAATCTGGTTGCGCCCTGCGAGGTCCACCTTGGAGTCGGGCTTGAAGTTGTTGATCGCTCCGGCCTTCTTGTTGCGCGCATGCAGTGCGCCTGGGCCGTGGCAGGCCTCGCACTGCAGCCCCTTGGCGCCAAACGGGGAGCGCTTGTCGCTGCGCTGCCCGTGCTTGGACTTGAAGATCGCCGCTGCCGAGTAGGTGCTGCCTTCGTCGTCGTGACAGCCTAGACAGGTGTCAGCGCCCTTGGGGCTGTACTGGTCGGACTTGGGCATGGGCTGGGCGGCCGGCGCACTGGCTTGAGACGCCGACACAGCGGCTTGCTGTGCCAACGTTGTCGGCTGCCAGACCAGCCCGGCCAGCAGCAAGAGTGCGCAGAGGGTCGGTGTGAGGATCTTCATCGATATCCGCCTATGGGTATGTCAGGGTCAGTCTTGCGCTGCCTGATGGCAACGAGACCGCGACCGATTGGAGGTGCTGCCAATGTCCTTGCATTCAGGGTTTTGGCTCAGACTTGCTTTCCTTCTTGACCTGCGGCGCAACCGGCTGCTTGGCCACGATCCGGCCGGTGAGGCCCTGGTAGGTCAGTGCGGAGATCACCTTGTCGACGGTCAGCTTCGTCTTGCTCGGGTAGGGGCGTGCCGCAATGATCCTGTCGGCCTCGACGTCACCAATGCCTGGCAATGTCTTCAACTCGGCACGGCTTGCGCTGTTGATGTCGACGAGTTTGATCGGGGTGCTTGGCGCGCTGGCCTTGGCCTGGCTGGTGGCTGGCTGCGATGCGGCCGCCTCGGCCTTGCCGGCGGCCAGCGAGGGGCTTCCGCCAAGCAATCCCATGGCGACTGACAAGGCAAGGGGAATCAAGCGGTTAATCATGAATTGCCTATCGAAGATCGAAAAAAACCCGGATGCATCGAGCCTCCGGGTTGTGTGCTGGACTGGGGGAGAGAGAGCTCGCGTCTCCCTACGCCAGCGTCGTCGGCTTACTTGTGGACCTTCTTCGTGTCGGACTCCCGACCCGGGCCGTGACACACCGCGCAGGACTCGACGTCCTCCAGCGTCCGCAGGCTGGGCTGCGCCAACGAGCGCTTCAAGCTGACCGCCCCACCATTGATGGTCATGTGCGCCTTGGCAGCATTGTTGTCATGGCAACTCACGCAAGCCGCAGCAAATGGCGTCGTCACGATGTCAAAGGTGTTGCTCGTGTTGAGCGCGGCCTTGGCCATCGCCGGGGTTGCCGCGGCGCCGGCGGCATCGTAGGCGGCATCAACCGACTCGTAGGTCGACACCAGTGCGCCGGCAGGCACGCTGTTGTAGGTCGTCGCGTCGCCCGTCGCCGTCGTGTGGCAGGTCTCACAGTTGTTCAACTTGCCCGGAAAGTCCATGCGCCGGAAGTCAAGCAAGGTGATCGCGCTCGGCGTCCGGTCACGCGCGTCCTGGAACGGGGTGACCCGCTCGCGGCCGGCATGGATACCGTGGATCATGTCCTTGAAGTTGTTGCTCGTGACCGGGAGCTTCATCGCGGCATTCACCCCGGTGAGGTTGAAGTTCCAATCCAACAGGGTCTTCCTGTCGTCCACGGTGAAGGTGCCCGTGGGCGCGGCAGTGTTGTACGCCGTCAGTGCTGCATCAGAGATGCCGCGACCGCTACTGGCCATACCGGTGTTGTGGCACATCACGCAGACCTGCGTCTCCTTGACGCGGTTGCCACCGTGTCCTTCGAACCACTCGTGGCAGCCCGCGCACTTTTCGGCATTGACGATCGTGCGGCGTGGCGTGTCAGTTCCCACAGTCTTGACCACCGAGATGGCGTGGCGCGCAACCGTGCCCGTCGTGCCCTGCAGGGTGTCCGTCGGCGCGCCGAGTTGGCTGAAGTAGCCTTGCAGGGCCACCGTGCGCATCTTGGCACCGACCGGGAACACGCACTTCACCGGTGTCGTGGCACCGCCGCAGACGGCAGCGCCGCCGCCAAGGATGGTCGCGGTGTAGTAGCCGCTGGTGTCCGGTCCGGACAGTGAGCCGACCGTGGTGGTGTTGGCACCTGTGCCGCTCGTCGAGGTGTTGAGCAGGGCGGCGACCGACACGCTGATCGGCTGTTGCTGCTTGATGCCCAGGTTGTTGAAGTCAGACGGTGCACTGACGCCGTCCTGGGTCATTGCATAGGCTAGCAAGAAGCCCGGCGAGCCGCTGAATCCCGTCAGCGGATTGGCCATGCCCGCAGCTGCAGGCAGCAAGGTCACCGGGTCGTACTGAGTCGGGGTCGACAGGTACTGGCCCGTGGCCGATGCCGGCGCGACACCCTTCAGGATCCGGAACTTGACAGTCACATTGTTGCTGGTGGCGTCCACCGCAGCAGACTGGATTTCGTACTGGAAGGCCGCCAAGCCGGGCAGGATCGCCGGGTTGTTCTTGGTCACGTTCTCCATGCGGTGGTCGTACTGCACATAGGCCGGCGTGTGGCAGCCCGCGCACTTTGAATCGTCAGCTTGCGCGCGGCCCACGTGGCCGGAGGTCGCCAGAGCTGTGCCGTAGGCTGTCGCTGCCTTGTCGGCCAACGTCGAGCCACCGCCGGTGCTCCAGACGATGCCGTCGTGGCAGGCGCCGCAGGACACCCGGCTTGGTATCTTCTTGTAGTTGTCGGCCGTCGCGGAGATCTTGCTGTCGTGGCAGGTCGTGCACATGCGCTGCCCGCCGCCCAGCTTCGAGAAGCCCTTGTTGTCGAACACGACATTGGCGAAGTTGTAGTTCTCCTTGACCAGTTCACGGCCGTTGTGGATCTTGTGGATCATGGTCGTGAAATTGCCTGCGATCTCGCCGTCGGCGATGTTGGTGCCGGGTGAGTAGGAGTAAGTCGCGATACCGGTGGTGGCGTTGATCGACTTCGTCTCGGTGAGCTTGGGGAACTTGCCCGCAGTGGAGGCGACGTTGGCATAGCCGTAACCACGCTGTTCGGAGTGGCAGACCACGCAGTAGCGCGTCTCTACCCGCGCACTCCCACCGTGGAAGGCGAGCTTCTCGTGGCAGGTGTTGCAGCTGGCGATGTTGACGTCTTCGCGCGTCAGGTCGGCCGCGGTCAGCACTTTGCCCGTGCCGGGAATGAAGTCATAGATTGTGTTGACCGGATTGGCCATGTTCACCGCCGTCGCAACCGTCGCACCGTTGGTCGTGTTGCTGCCCGTGCCGGGCGCTGCGCCGCCGATCTGGATGACCAGACGGTGGGGCAGGGCGCTTTTGTAGGACAGGTCACCCAGGGCAGCCTTGTTGGGCGCGGGGTAGCTGGTGCTGACGGGCTGCTCGGGCGCGGACGCAACCTGGGCCTGGATCCCGACAATATCGCGCCAGAAGGTGTACTTGTAGCTGCCGGGCTTGTCGGCGACCGCTTCGAGCTTGCCGGTGTTGTCGGTGCCGGGCCGCGCCGGATAGACGATGTAGTTGCCGTTCGTATCTTTGGGCGTGCTTGTCGTGGGCACGGCGGTGACGATGTAGCTCTTCCATTCGCTCGGGTTGCTGTCATCGCGCGGCACCAGCTTGGCCAGTGCAAACGACAGGTTGGTGTAGCTGGCCACGGTGGCGGTGGCGCTCTTGGTGGTGACCTTCTCCATGCCGACGACCGGGTTGCCTTGGTCATCACTGACCGTGAACTCGACGACCGGCGGGCTGGAGATGGTGACCTTGGATACCTCAGCTGTGAATTTGGAGCTTTCCCAAGCCGCAGCTGTCATGGTGCCGACATTGATCGCGGCAGTGGCGCCAAGCCCGGCGGAGCCGGCTGACCCAGTTGATCCGGCTGGGCCGGCTGGGCCGGCAGGGCCTTGCGGACCGTCAGCGCCATCACTTCCTCCGCAACCTGACAACGCAAAGGCGATCACGCTGGCGGCAATGAGGCCGATCCAGCGGCGGCTACCTCTATTTTCCATTCCGAGTCCCTCTCTTCTTTAGAACAAGCGACATAGTGGAGGCGAGTCTACGTACCGCTTCATTGCCAAGCTTGACCCAAGTCATAAGCCTTGTAGAACCTCTATCAAGGACCAGATTTGCCGTAATGGGTCCCATTTTCGAAAAATTAGAAAGACAAATTTCCTAACTCATCGAGATGGCGACTGGTCAGTCAATTCGCGCAGCTGGATGCGCGTTTTCCACGGGCAAGACGAGGAGCTTTCGGCGTGATGCGCCAAGATTTGGCCTCCATCAGGTCTTCTCCCGAACCGGCCAATGCGGATCCGCCGAGGGAAAAATCACAACTTCGGCGCCATTGGCCGGTTTTGATTTCATTCTCGTCCCCGGTCCTGTTGGGGACTGCTAGACCAGCAGGATATTCCGAGGTCACCAAGCGCAAAGGCTTAATCCCACGAATATCACTTAACCCCGATTTACCCCGATTGCGCCTCAGGATTTTCGAGTATCCAAGCTACGCGGTATTGAGCGCCCCAAGGCCGGCCGAAGCCGGCTGCCCCCCGTGGGGATCAAGCAAAGTGGCAAAGCCACATTTGCTTGAAATGTGTCAGCGGTTGGATGGAAAATTTTGGGTTGTGGCCAGCGGCCGGTGTGGGCAAGCGCAAACGCCAAGTCGCCGCTGCCGCATGAGGCGTCACCTCATGGCTATGAATGCCCGAGGCCCGTCGTTCAGGGTTTCAGCGCATCCAATTCCGTGTCGCTGAACCCAGCCGCCCGCCTCGCAGCCAAGTTGAATGGCGGCCTCAACCGGGGTGCCAAGTGACGCGCCACCAACTGCGGGTAGAGTGTCTCGGCGTCGAGTCCGTCGCGCTTGCAAAGCCAGCGGTACCAGCGATTGCCGATCGCGACATGACCGATTTCGTCACGCAGGATGATGTCGAGAATCGCCACTGCGCGTAGGTCTCCGGCACGGCCGAGCTTGGCCTGGATCGGCGGCGTGGCGTCCAGTCCGCGCGCTTCCAGCGTTCGCGGCACCAGCGCCATTCGCGCGACGATGTCGCCAGCGGTGGATTCAGCCATCTGCCACAGCCCGTCGTGGCCATCGAAATCGCCGTAATCCTGCCCCATGGACAACAGGTGCTCGCGCAGAAGCGTGAAGTGCAGTGCCTCCTCGGAGGCGACCTGCAGCCAGTCCAGGTAATAGGCCTCGGGCATGCCGGCAAAGCGCCAGACCGCGTCCAGCGCCAGGTTGATGGCGTTGAATTCGATGTGGCAGATCGAATGGATCAGTGCGGCGCGTCCTTGGGGCGTGAAGGGTGATCGGCGTGGCACCTCGGTCGCAGCCACCAGCCTGGGCAGGCTTGGGCGGCCTGGCAGACTTGGTGGTGTAGCGATCTCGGCTTGGCTGTCGAGTGCGACTTGGCCGAGCTGCACAGCCGCGAACAGGGCGCGGGTTTTTTCGGCTTTGGCAGCCGGATCGCTGAGTTCAAGCAGCGCCAATGCGCGAAGTCTGAGTGACATCCCTAGAATCATAGGCCGCAAACCGATGAGATCCTGCCATGGCGATTTACCAACTTGAAGACGACGTGCCCGACATCCATGCCTCGGCCTGGGTGGCCGACAGTGCCCAGGTGATGGGCCGGGTGATCCTGGCCGAGAACGCCAGCGTTTGGTACGGTGCGGTGCTGCGCGGCGACAACGAGTCGATCAGCGTCGGCTGCAACAGCAATGTGCAAGATGGCAGTGTTTTGCACACCGATGCCGGGCAACCGCTGGTCATCGGGGCCGGCGTGACGATCGGCCACCAGGTGATGCTGCATGGCTGCAGCATCGGCGATGGCTCGCTGGTGGGCATCCAGTGCGTGATCATGAACGGGGCGCGGATCGGCCGCAATTGCATCGTCGGCGCCGGTTCTGTGGTCACCGAGGGCAAGCAGTTTCCTGATGGCGTGCTGATCCTCGGGGCGCCGGCCAAGGTGGTTCGCGAGCTCACGACCGATCAAATCGAACGGCTCAAGTTCAACGCTGAGCACTATGTCGCGCAACAGCGCCGCCACGCCAGTCGGCTCAAGCGCATCGCCTGACGATGGACTTGCTGCAAAAGTTCCTGTTCGAAGGCCTGCCGGTTCGCGGCATGCTGGTGCGCTTGGGCGCGAGTTGGCGCGAGTTGTTGGCGCGCCGTGCCAGCGTCAGCGATGGCGGGCACGCCTTCGCGCCACCTGTGCGTGCATTGCTCGGCGAAATGGCAGCGGCGGGCGTGCTGATGCAGGGCAATCTCAAGTTCAACGGCGCGCTGATCCTGCAGATGCAAGGCGACGGTCCGGTCAAGCTGGCGGTGGCCGAAACCCAGCCCGATCTGAGCTTCCGGGTGACCGCCAAGGTGGTGGGCGACGTGGCTGCTGACGCCAGACTTGAGGCCATGCTCAACCTCAACGGCCAGGGCCGTTGTGCGATCACGCTCGATCCGCTGGATCGGTTGCCGGGTCAGCAGCCTTACCAAGGCGTGGTCCCTCTGCATGGCGACCAACGTGAACCACTGCAAAAACTCAGCGAGGTGCTCGAGCACTACATGCTGCAGTCCGAGCAGCTCGACACCCGCCTGGTGCTGGCGGCTGACGACTCGGTCGCTGCCGGTTTGCTGATCCAGCGACTGCCGATCTCGGGTGGCGCCAACTTGGCGGGGCAGGTGCTGGTCAGCGCCGATGAAGACCAGATTGGTCGCAACGAGGATTTCAACCGCATCGCGATGCTGGCGGCGACGTTGACGGCACAGGAACTGCTGACGCTGCAACCCGCACAGCTGATGCACAGGCTGTTTTGGCAGGAGACGCTGCGCGTTTTCGAGCCTCAGCAGCCTCGCTTTGCTTGCCGCTGCTCGCGCGCACGCGTCGCCAACATGCTGCGCAGCCTAGGCGCTGAAGAGCTCAAGTCGCTGATCGAGGAGCGTGGCGAAGCCGAGGTGGGTTGCGATTTCTGTGGAGTGATGTACCGGTTTGACCCGGTCGACGTGGGCGAACTGTTCATCCCGGGGCCGGTGGCCGGCACGTCTTCAAGCCAGCTGCATTGAGGCTGGCGCGGTGCTTGTCCTGTTTGGATCAAGCGCTGAGCGAGTCGCGGCTGCTGGATGGCAGCGTCAAGCCCTTGGCCGAATACATTCGTGCGGCCGGCGTGTGCCCTGGCAGAAGTACATCGATCGCACGATCGAGCGACGCGGTGGCGCGCGCGAGGGCTTCGCGCTGACGCGCGAGCTGGGCACTGGCGCGGGACAGGCGTAGGCGCATCGCGTCGGGTACGCCGCCGTGGCGCGCCGCATGGATGAAGGATTCGACCGCCGTGGCCAAGGCCTGATGCAGTTCACAGGCTTGCTGTTCGATGGCCAAGATGTCTCGCTGACGCAGCGAACCCGCCAAGGCACTGAGCCGCTGTTCGACATTGGCGACGAGCGGTTCGAGCCCGTGCTGGGCGCCGTTGCCGGCCTCGTCGTGGAACTGGCTCATGCCAAAGGAATTCGTGGATCAACGTGGTTTGGCGTTGCCCATCAACTCCTGGGCATTGGCGATGAGTTTGTCAGCGATCGCGTCAGGGTTGATCTGGAACTTGCCGTCGCGGATGGCATCGCTGATGCGCTGCACTTTGACGGCGTCGAAGACGCCGTCGCTGACAGTGTCGGCGAGTTGAGACAAGGTGGACGACAGCGCCACCTGGGTGCTGGCCGCTGGCGGTTTGGCGCTGACCGACGTTGGCGCAGCGCCGGCCTTGTGGTCACCGACCGCGGTCGGGTGAGGGATTTTTTCGAGCTGACCAATCTTCATGATGGACTCCGGCAGCGGGGGTCATATGCGACCCGACCTATGAGACATGCAACGGGTATCGGCCTGGTTGACCGGGACTTGAGGGCATCGGGCAGGGATTGTCTCCCCGAAGCCTGCTCGTGGCTTGCAACTTGACCAGGCGAGGGCGGACTGGCGGTCATGGCGTCAGTTCGATTCGTCGCTCGCCGGTAGCGATGCCGGTGACGATGCGTCCACTCTCGGTACGGGCCCGCGCGCTCTGACCCTCCAATCCTGGACCCAGCGCTTGGCCTTCGCTCGATACCGAATAGCCAGGACCGGCCGCGAGGATGCGCACGGTGTCGCCAGCGTTGAAGCAGTGGCGTGGCTTCAGATCGTTGCCGCGCAGCGCCTCGCCGGCGACCAGGCGCTGCGTCAAGGTACGGCCAATGACGCTCGTCGCTTCGTCGATGACGCGCCCGGCACGTGCGGCGATGTCGACATCGCGCAGCACCAGGTGTCGGGCCTCCAGCACGGTACCCGCGGGCAGGGTCGTGCTCGCCACCAGCGATGCCGTCCACCACTGGATGGTGACCGGAAGGCTGACCTGCCAGGGCTTGTCGCCTTGTACGCAGCGCAGGCCGATGTGGCTTCGGCCCAGCGCGGGCGCGCCGGCAAGCAAGTACGGCTCGATTTTCCGGCAAGGTGCGAGTTTCATGTTGGGATCAATGCGACCCAGCAACACTTCGACACGTGCTGGCGACACGCCGCCGCCCAAGGTCGCGGCGGCGGCTTCACGCGCAAGCCTTTTGATGGCGATCACCAGCGAGTCGGGCAGTGCAACGGGATCGCCCGATGCTGCGCTGGGACACGCCCACAGCGCCAGCGCAGCGGCCCACCAGAGCTGGATCCAAGCTGCGCGCAGGTGCTGGCAAGACCTGTTGGCAAAGGCTGGTTGGTATTGACGCGCTGACTTTCTCACGGCCCAGATGCTCAGGCCTGGGATCGACAGGCGGTGATGTGAAATGCACGCGATTGCGGCTGCTTTTCGGACTCATGTTGCTGCATTGGACTGCACACAATCGCCTCATTCGGCCGCTTTGGGCGGCGACATCAGGAGGTGAGATGCGAGGTCTGAGTGCCACGATTGATTTCCAATCGCAAGCCCTGGTGTTGCGGGCAGAGCGCCAGCGTCTGATGGCCAGCAACATCGCCAATGCCGATACCCCAGGTTATCAGGCAAGGGAGATGGATTTCGCCAACGCGCTTCGCCAGGCCACTGGCGTGTCAAGCGGCGCCAATAGCCTGACGGTCACCCATGCAGCGCACGGTTCAGCCAGCTTGGTCGATCCACCGGGCTTGCTGTATGCGCGCCATGGTCAGGATTCGATCGACCGAAACACGGTTGACCTCGATCGTGAACGGGCCAGCTTTGTCGACAACAGCGTGAAGTACGAGGCCACGCTGCGGTTTATCAACGGCAGCTTGCGCTCGATGTTTGACGCGATGAAAAGCCCGAGCCAAGGGTGATCGCCTTGTACGAAACCGTTGAATTGATGCATGGCCAGCGCTGTGCGGATTGGTCTCAATGAGCATGTTCAAGATCTTCGACGTTTCCGGCAGCGCTGCCAGTTCGCAAACCCAGCGCCTGAATGTGGTGGCCAGCAACCTGGCCAACGCTGACACCGTGGCCGGGCCAGACGGCCAGGCCTACAAGGCCAGGCAGGTGGTTTTCCAGACCTTGATGATGGGCGAGGCGACCGCGGCTGGGGTTCAGGTCAGCAACGTGACAGAGGACAGCCGTGCAGGTCGTTCGGTTTTCAGCCCCGGTCATCCTGCCGCCAACGAACAAGGTTATGTTACTTACAGCAATGTCAGCCCTGTCGATGAGATGGTCAACATGATCTCGGCATCCCGGTCTTACCAGAACAACGTTGAAGTGATGAACACCGCCAAGAACCTGCTGCTCAAGACGCTGCAGATGGGCCAGTCCTGAAGCGCTTGATACATGGAGAAAAGCATGAACACGATTGCCACGAACCAAGGTGCCGTCGCAGCTTCAAGCGCCGGTGTCGGCTTGGGCGGCGCCACCCAAAGCGCGGCTGACATGAGCGAGCAGTTTCTCAAGCTGCTGGTCACCCAACTCAAGAATCAAGACCCACTCAACCCAGTGGACAACGCGCAGATGACCTCGCAGATGGCGCAGATCAGCACTGTTGGCGGTATACAGAGCCTGAACACCAGCATCACAGGCCTGAACACCAGTGTCCTGCAAATGCAGGCCTTGCAGGGTGCTGCGCTGGTGGGTCGCGATGTGATGCTGCCCGGAAAACTGCTGTCGGTAGTCGATGGCGCCGTCAGTGGCAACTTCGATGTCAGCGCTGCGGCAGACCAAGTCAGGATAGACGTGTTGAACGCATCGGGCGTGACGGTAGATTCTCTCAATCTGGGCGCCCAGACCGCGGGTCAGCACAGCTTCAACTGGCCCGCAGGGCGGGGCGTCGGTCAGGCCGACGGCTACTCATTCAAAGTCAGCGCCAGCAACAGAGCACAGTCTGTTGGCAGCACCGCGCTGATGCACGACACGGTCCGGGCGATCAGCACCACGGGCAGTGCGCTGACGCTCGAATTGGCTCGCAGCGGCAAGATTCCTTACACCTCGATCACCGCGATCAACTGATCGAGTGCAGCCCACCATGGGCATCGTCGCTTGGCGCCATCGGGTGCCAGGCTCCCAAGTCGCCTGATGGGCGATAGCAAGTTCGCAGCTTAGTCAAGGACTATTGTCATGAGTTTCCAAGTAGGTGTGTCGGGTCTGAACGCAGCAGGTCGCAATCTCGACGTGATCGGCAACAACGTCGCCAACGCCAGCACGGTCGGCGCCAAGAGTTCACGTGCGGAATTTTCTGATGTCTATGCGCGTGCTGCGGGCGGCGGCTCAAACAACATCGGCCTGGGTGCCACCCTGTCGGCGGTGACCCAGCAGTTCTCCGAAGGCAGCATTTCCGCCACCAACAACGCGATGGACGTCGCGATCAACGGCGGTGGCTTCTTCCAGGTCAAAGACGTGAATGGCCTGGTGACCTACACACGCAACGGCCAGTTCCAGGTCGACAGTGCTGGCTTCATCACCAACAGCGCCGGTTTGCGTCTGCTCGGCTATCCCGCCAACAGCCAGGGCGCGCTGATACCCGGCCAGGCCCAGCCGCTGACCTTGCCCACCGCAGGCATAGCGCCCAGTACGACAGCCAACGTCAAACTGCAACTCAACCTCAACGCCACTGCCGCCGTCACGGACACTGGTGCGACACCGGCTATCGATTTCAGTGACGCCAACACCTACAACAACGCGACGTCGGTCAACAGTTACGACGTCAAAGGTCAGGAATTGGCGATGACCTATTACTTCCAAAAATCGGCGCAAGATACCTGGAGCGTGTATGCATCGGCCAACGGCACAGCGGTCAATCCTGACGGCGCTGGCAATCCGCAGCCCATCACCCAGTTGACCTTCCCAGCCGATGGCAGCGCGCCGACCTTGCCGGCCGGGTTGGTGACACTCGACGTGCCAGCAACCACCGGCGCCAATGGCGCGGTCACCACCCCGGTCATCGGTGTCAAGCTGGATTTGCTCAGCACCACGCAGTATGGCGCTGCATTTGGCGTGACCAACGTCAGTCAAGACGGCTTCCCGCCTGGTCAGCTCAGTTCGATCGCGATCCAGAGCACCGGGGTGGTGCTGGCGACTTATTCCAGTGGCCAGAGTGCACCGATCGGCCAAATCGAGATGGCCACCTTCCGCAACATGCAGGGCCTGCTGCCCTTGGGTGCCAACACCTGGGGGGCGACCTTCAAGTCCGGCATGCCGATCACCGGAACGCCTGGATCGGGCAACCTGGGTTCGCTGCAGGCCGGATCGATCGAGGAGAGCAACGTCGACCTGACCTCCGAGCTCGTCAACATGATGGTCGCCCAGCGAATCTACCAGGCGAACGCCCAGACCATCAAGACGCAGGACGGGATCATGCAGACCTTGGTCAGCATGCGCTGAACCCATTGACTGAACAAGCGTCGACGCAGGATAGTCCATGGACCGTGTGATTTATCTCGCGATGGCCGGCGCCAAGGCGGCCATGCTGCGCCAGGACGTGCTGGCCAACAATTTGGCCAATGTGTCCACCACGGGTTTCCGTGCCGAGCTGACAGCGTTTCGCGCGGTGCCGGTGCTGGGCGACGGCGCCAACACCCGTGTCTACGCGATCGAAACAACACCGGGTTACAACAGCGATCCAGGTCCTGTGCAGGCCACCCATCGCAATCTCGACGTGGCGATGAAAGGCGATGCCTGGCTGGCGGTGCGCGGTGCAGACGGACTTGAGGCCTACACCCGCAATGGTGCGCTGGACGTCAACAACGAAGGCTTGCTGGCCACGCGCAGTGGCCAAGGCGTGCTGGGTGACGGCGGACCCATCGCTGTGCCGGCCAGTGCCCAGGTGCTGATCGGCTCCGATGGCACCGTCAGCGCTGTCGTTGGCAATGGCCGCCCCCAAACCTTGGGTCGCCTCAAGTTGGTGACGCCAGACGCGCCACTGGTGCGCGGCGAAGACGGCTTGTTCCGCTCTGGCGCAGGCGACCTGCCTGCCGACCCGAGAGCGCTGGTGCAGGCCGGTGCGCTCGAGGGCAGCAATGTCAGTCCGGTGGAGTCGATGGTGGCGATGATCGCCGCCGCGCGCCAGTACGAACAGCAGATGAAGATCTTGTCGACCTCACAGGATCGCGAGCAGTCGGCGACCCGATTGCTGGCCAACACCTAGCCGCAGTTGCTGGTCAGGCCTGGGCGTGTGGCACCAAGATCGAAAAGCCATCGTTCCAACCTGTTTCTCAAGCCTTGGCCCTGTTCAAGCCGACGTGATCATTGAACCAACAAATTTGTAAGGGAGCCTCTCGATGATCCGTTCTCTGTGGATAGCCAAGACTGGCATGGAAGCCCAGCAGACCGCGCTGGATGTCATCTCCAACAATCTGGCCAACTCGGGCACCAACGGCTACAAAAGCGGCCGTGCAGTCTTCGAGGACTTGATCTACCAGAACCTGCGCCAGGTCGGCGCCAACAGCGGTGAGCAGACGACATTGCCCACAGGCCTGCAGATAGGCCTGGGCGTTCGACCGGTGGCGCTGGCGCGAAACTTCTCACAGGGGGCGCTGCAACAGACCGGAAACTCCTTCGATCTGGCGGTTCGCGGCAATGGTTTTTTCCAGATCCAGATGCCCGATGGCAGCACTGCCTACACCCGGGACGGCGCGTTTCAGCTCAATGCGCAAGGCCAAATGGTGACCAATAGCGGCTACCTGGTGCAGCCTGGCATCACGATCCCAGCCAGCGCGCAATCAGTGACGATTGGCAACGACGGCGTCGTCACGGTTGCGCTGCCGGCCCAGACAACGCCGCAGAACGTAGGCCAGCTGCAGCTTGCCGCTTTCATCAACACTGGCGGATTGGAGCCGCGTGGCGAGAATCTGTTCGGCGAGACCGGTTCGTCGGGCACACCGGCAGTCGGTGCCCCTGGCGCCAACGGATTGGGTCAGGTCGCACAGGGATCGGTAGAAACAAGCAACGTCAATGTGGTGGCAGAACTGGTGTCGATGATCCAGACCCAGCGCGCTTACGAGCTCAACTCCAAGGCTGTGACCACCTCCGACCAGATGCTGCAGAAGTTGGCGCAACTGTGATCAGACCATGAGCGCGCAAAACCCTTCGACGATCCCCGCTCGGCAACCAATGCGGCTCGGCGGCTTGCTGCTGATCCTGGCCACCTTGGTGTCCGGTTGCGAGACCTTGGCCCGTTTGCCGGCGGTCGACACGGTATTTCCCACGGCGGCGCTGCCGGTGCCAGCAGAGGGATCAATGGCTGCCAACGGCGCCATCTTTCAAGGCAACCGCTATCGGCCTATGTTCGAGGACCACCGTGCGCGCATCGTCGGCGACACCGTGACCGTGAACATCACCGAGAAAGTCAGCGCGGTGCAGACCAGCACCAGCACCGTCGACCGCGCGGGCAGCTTGACAGCAGGCATCAGCGCGCTGCCATTCCTGCGCACCAATGCGCTGACCCGAGCGACCGCCTCGGGCAGTAGCACCAACAGCTTTTCTGGCAAAGGCACGACCCAGAACAGCAACGACTTCTCAGGCACTGTCACCGCCACCGTGGTGCAGGTGCTGTCCAACGGTCACTTGGTCGTGTCTGCCGAAAAGCAGATTGGCGTCAACGCCAATGTCGACGTGTTGCGTTTTTCGGGCCAGATCGACCCGCGTTCGATTGCGCCTGGCAATGTCGTGCAGAGCAGCCAGATCGCCAATGTGCGGATCGAACAGCGAGGTCGAGGCCAGCAGGCCGAGGCCCAGTCCATGGGTTGGATGGCGCGCTTGTTCCAGAGCGTGATGCCGTTCTGATCGCCATGCGAAACAAGTCCGCCTTTTTCAATGCCGACCGCTTGCTGGGCGCGGTGGTCTTGCTGTGCCTGTTCTTCGCCAGCGCCGCTGTCTGGTGGCCGGCGCAGGCTGCGCGCATCAAGGAGGTCGCGAGCGTGCAGGGCGTGCGGCCCAACCAATTGACCGGTTTCGGTCTGGTGTTCGGACTTGACGGCACTGGCGACCAAGCGACCCAAGCGCCCTACACGCCGCAGGCCTTTGCGGCCTTTCTGCAGCAATCGGGCATCGTGCTGCCTCCAGGTGTGACGATGCAACCCAAAAACCTGGCGGCAGTGGTCGTGACCGCGGACCTTCCGGCTTTTGCCCAGCCCGGCCAGCGCATCGATGTCAACGTTTCCTCGGCCGGCAACGCCAAGAGCCTGCGCGGTGGCATGTTGCTGGCTACCGCTTTGCGTGGCGCCGATGGGCAGATCTACGCGCTGGCCCAAGGCAACTTGATCGTCGGTGGCGCTGGCGCTGCGGCGGGTGGCAGCAAGGTGCAAATCAACCACCTGGCCGCGGGTCGGGTGCCCGAGGGCGCCACGGTCGAGCGCGCTGTGCCGACGATGCTGTCGAACAACGGCATGCTGCAACTCGACCTGCAGTCCAACGATTTCGCCACCGCGCGCGCCGTGGCCCGTAGCATCAACGAGGTCAAGGGCGACGGCGTGGCGCAGGCCATCGACGGCCGGGTGGTTCGGGTTCGCATGCCGACGCGGTCCAACGACCATGTCGCCTTTCTGGCCGACATCGAAAACCTCGAGGTCCGGCTCGAACGACCGGCGGCGCGGGTGGTGATCAACGCCCGCACTGGATCGGTGGTGATGAACGACGCGGTCTCGCTCAACAGTTGTGCGGTGGCGCATGGCGCGCTCACGGTGACGGTCAATTCAACTCCAGTGATCAGTCAGCCGACAGCCTTCAGCCAGGGTGGCACCACGGTCAAGGCAGAGAAGGTCGACATCGCCATCACCCAGCAGGGTGGGGCGCTGATGCAACTGCCGGCTGGCGCCAAGTTGGCTGATGTGGTTCGCGCGCTCAACACCTTGGGCGCGTCGCCGCAAGACTTGCTGGCGATCCTTCAAGCCCTCAAGAGCGCCGGCGCGCTCAATGCCGAACTCGAGGTGATCTGATCATGGCGGCGATTCCGTCTGACCTGGTCGGCTCAGCGCCGGCATTGTTCAGTGCCTCTCGTTTGGCCAGCGATGCGACCAACCTCGACACGCTGCGCTACAGCGCCGGCAAGGACCCCAGAGGGGCGGCACGGGAGACTGCCAAGCAGTTCGAGTCGCTGTTCCTGGGCCAACTGCTCAAGAGCATGCGTGCGGCTACCCCCTCTTCCGGTCTGATGGACAACGCCGGCACCCAGCTCGGCACCGAAATGCTCGACGCCCAACTTGCAAACAAGATGGCAGGGCGTCCTGGAGGGCTGTCCGAAGTCATCGCCCGCCATCTCGAGCGCCAGATGGGCGTGACGCCCGGGCCGATTCCGAGCACCAGCCGTGCCAACAACAGTCTGCCGATGGTCAGCGATCCGGCCAGCACGCCCAGGATTCCCGACAAGAGCGCGGCCGGCTTTGTGCAGCAGCACAGCGACGCGGCACAAGTCGCCTCGGCGGCCACCGGTATCCCGGCGGCCTTCATGCTGGCCCAGGCAGCGCTTGAGACAGGTTGGGGCAAGCGGGAGATCATTGGTCGTGACGGCATGGCCAGCCACAACCTGTTTGGCATCAAGGCTGGCGCCAACTGGAACGGCCCGACGGTGGAGGTGATGACCACCGAGTTCATCGCCGGTCGGTCGCAGAAGCGGGTGCAGGCCTTTCGCGCCTACGCCAGCGAGGCCGAATCCTTTGCTGACTATGCACGGCTGATGAAGGACAGCCCGCGCTATGCGGCGGTCACGGCGGCCGGCAATGATGCCAAGGGCTTTGCCCAGGGCCTGCAGAAAGCCGGTTATGCGACCGACCCTGCTTACGCCGACAAGTTGGGCCGAGTGATCAACACCGCGCTACGTCTGCAGCGCGGCATGGCCTGAGCTGACCACGGCATCGGGTCACCATGTCTTCCACGTCGCTGATGAGCCTGGGCAAGCAGGCGGCGTTTGCCGCCTACGCCCAATTGCAGACCACCGGCAACAACATCGCCAACGCCAGCACGCCGGGCTATTCTCGCCAGTCGGTGCAGCAAGCAGCGGCCGCCGGCATGGCCTACACCGGTTCGGGCTATCTCGGGCGTGGCGTCACCGTGACCGCGGTGACCCGGGCCTCGAACATGTTTCTCACTAGCCAGGCCGTGGCGGCCACAGCCGCGGCGTCGGCAGATGCCGCGCGCAACGACAAGCTCAAGCAACTGGAACAGGTGTTCGTCGGCGGCGACGCCGGCCTGGGTGGCAGCGCCACGCAGATCTTCAATGCCTATGCCGATCTGGCCGCAGCGCCGTCCGACCTGTCGGCACGCCAAGTGGTGCTGGGGCAGCTGGAGGGTTTTGCCTCAGTCGTGCGCGGCGTCAGCTCGCAGATAGCGCAGAGCCAAGCTGGCGTCAACAACGATGTCAGCGCTGCGGTAGGCACGGTTAACGGTTTGGCCAATCAGCTCGCCAGACTCAACATCAGCATTGCTTCCACCCACCAAGCCAAGCAACAGCCTAACGACTTGCTGGACCAGCGCGACCTGCTGATCCAGCAGATCGGCGAGCAGATCGAAGTACACACGCTGATCGGACCCGACCAGAGCGCGAGCGTCTTCGTCGCCAGCGGCCAGAATTTGGTGCAAGGTGGCTCGTCGCATGCGCTGGTGGCGCAGCCCGACACCGCCGATCCAGCGCGCATCGTGGTCGGTATCCAGGTCGCAAGCCAGGTCACGACGCTCGGCGCCCAGGCCATAGGCGGCGGCATGATCGGCGGCTTGCTGGGCTTCCAGGACACCGACCTGGCTGACGCCCGAAGCCGGGTCGGCCAATTGGTCACCGGATTGGCCAGCGCGGTCAATCAACAGCAGACGCTGGGGCTGGACCTGCAAGGACGACCTGGCACGCCGCTGTTTGCCTTCCCTGACCCGCAGGTGCAAGCCGATGCCGGCAACGCCAGGGACGGCAGTGGCAGCCTGCCGGCCAAGCCCATCATCAACGTGATGGACGCGTCGGTGCTCAAGGCCAGCGATTACCGCTTGTGCTGCGACCCGGCCAATGCCGGCCAGTACCTCGTCACCCGGCTGTCCGACGGCCAGCAGTTCACCGGGGTGGTCGACGGACAGGTCATCGACGGTTTCGCGATCAATATCGGTGCCAGCCCGCCGGTGGCTGGCGACACGTTCTTGCTCAAACCGGTCAGCGCATCGGCGTCTGGCCTGACCGCGTTACTGAAGAACCCGGCCGGTCTGGCTGCAGCAAACCCGGTCACCGGCTCCTCCAATCCGGGCAACACCGGCTCAGCGACGATCACCACCATCGGCATGGTGGCTGTGTCGGCTGCAGGCTATTCGCCCCTCACGCTGAGTTTCGTTGACGACAGCGGCAGCTACCAGATGCTGGATCTCAACAACAACGTGGTCGCAAGTGGCAGCTTTGTTGTCGGTCAACCGATCAACCACGACGGCATCGCGATCTCGCTGTCGGGCTGGCCCAGCGTGGGCGACCGTTTCATGATCGCGCCGACGACCTATCCGGCGGCAAACAATGGCAACGCGCTGCGCCTGGACGGCATGGCGTCAAGCTCGCTGATCGACGGCCAGACTGTCGGCGATGCCTATGCCAGCGCGATCGCGCAGCTTGGCATTCGAGCCCAGGGTGCGGCGGCGGCGGCCACCAACAGCAGCATCTTCGCCACCCAGGCCGACGCAGCGCTCAGCGGTGCCGTCGGCGTCAACCTCGACGAAGAGGCTGCGCGACTGATCCAGTATCAACAGGCTTACCAGGCTGCGGCCAAGGTCATGCAGGCTTCGCAGCTGATGTTCGATGCCATCCTGGGCATTGCGCATTGACGCCGCCGCAAGCTGTTTTCACGGTCCACTCCAAAACAGTCCGAACGCCATGAGAGTCTCCACCAACAGCCGCTACGCTGCCGCGGTCCAATCCCTGCAACAGCGTCAGGCTGAGCTGAGCGCGTCGCAGACCCAGATGACCAGTGGCAAGCGAATCAACCGGCCCAGCGACGACCCAGGCGGCGCCGCGCGCGCCGAGCGTGCCTACATTGCCCAGCAGCGCATTGCCAGCGAGCAACGCTCGGTGGAGGCGAGCCGCAATGCCATGACGCTGGCCGAATCTGCGCTCGGCCAAGCCGGCGATACGCTGCAAAGCGTGCGCGAGACCTTGGTGGCAGCCGGCAATGGCAGCCTGGACGCCGCTGGACGGGCGACCCAGGCGAGCCAACTCAGCCAGCTGCGTTCGCAGTTGCTGGCGCTGGCCAACCAGGCCGGCAGCGCCGGGGGATATTTGTTCGGCGGCCAGGGTGCCAGTACTTTGCCATTTCTGGACAAGCCAGATGGCATGCAAGCGACGGCTGTCGGCGGACAGAACCAGCTTTCGACCGGCGATCAGTTGCCCATCACGGTGGACGGCCGTGCGATCTGGCTGGCTGCGGCCAGCGGCAACGGCGTGTTCGTCAGCGCTGCCGACGCCAGCAACCAGGGTTCGGGCTGGATCGACGCCGGCACGGTCACAGACCCGGCCGCGATCACTGGTTCAACTTACCAGATCAGCTTTGTAGGCAGCGGCGCAGCCACGAGCTACAGCGTGACCCAGAACGGCGCGGCCACAGCGCTGAGTGGCGTTGCTTACAGCGCAGGCAGCGCGATCACCGTCGATGGCATGAGTTTTCATATCAGTGGCGCGCCAGCCACCGGTGACAGCTTCACCCTCGCGCCTTCGACCCCGGACCTCAATGTGTTTGCGGCGCTGGACCGGGTGATTGCGACGCTCAAGGCTTCGAACGCCAATGCCGGCCAGGTGACCCAGAGCGTCAACAGCGGGCTGCGAGACATCGACTCGGTGATGGGCCACCTGCAGGCAGCCCGGGCTGAAGCTGGCGGCACTTTGACACGCCTCGATGCCATCGCCGGCCGCAACCAGGATCGCACGCTGTGGGCCAAGTCGGTGCAATCGGATGCCGAGGACGTCGACATGGTGCAAGCCATCAGCGAGTTCAAGAACCAGCAGACCGGCTACCAGGCTGCGCTGCAGAGCTACGCGTCAGTGCAGCGCTTGTCGCTGTTCGATTACCTCAAATAGGCTTGTGCAAGAGCGACCAGGAGTGACTGTGAACGCCCATCCCGTGCTGGGGCAGGTGGCGCTGGGCTACTCGCCGATGTTCGACCGGCAACGGACGATCACGGCGCTGCGCCTGACCGTGTTTCCGGTCAAGCCCGAGCGCCCGCCCGACGCCTGCGGTTTGCTGGCCGCGCTGTCGTCATCCTGGCCCGAGGGCGCGGACCGCTTGTTGCTCAACATCGTCGGCGAGCCCTGGCTCGACGGCCTGCTGCACGCTGATTTGCCACCCCACCTGATGCTCGAACTGCCGGCGTTCCTGGCCAGCGACCCGAGCCGCGCCGATGCGTTGCGGGCTTTGCACCGGCGTGGCAACACGCTGTTGATCAAGGGCCGGCCGCTGGCGTCGTTGGCGCCTGGGCTTCAGCACTGTTTCGAGTATTCGATCATCGACCTGGCGACGGATGCTTGCAACGCCAGGCACTGCATGCCACAACGCCCGTTGGTGTTGGCGGGAGTGCGTACGTTCGCACAGGCGGATCAGGCTTTCGATGTAGGCGCCTGCGCGGTGCTGGGTTGGCCCATCGACGATGCCACCCCAGCCCGCGCGTCTGGCGCCCGCAGCGCCCAGCCCGAGTTGGCAGCGATCGTCGAGTTGATCAACCGGGTAGAGCGCCAGGAGAGCATCGACCGGCTAGAGGCGGTGATGAAGAGCGACCCCACCCTGGCCTTCAAGCTGATACGCTTCCTGAATTCGTCGGCTCTTGGCTTGAGTGTCGAGATCACGTCTCTCCGCCACGCGATCCTGATGCTCGGCTATCAGCGCCTCAAACGCTGGCTGGCCTTGTTGCTGGCCACAGGCCGAAGCGAGCGTGGGCTCAAGCCCGTGGCCTATGCGGCGGTCAGGCGCGGACTGCTGATGGAGGAGTTGGGTCGCGACAGCGGTTGCGACGACGACCAGCGCGCCGAGTTGTTCATCTGCGGTGTGTTCTCATTGCTCGAGTTGTTGATGCGCCAGCCGATTGCCGACCTGCTTTGCAGCATCCCTGCCAGCCAGGTGGTGCGCGCTGCGCTGCTTGACGGCCAAGGCCCATACCAGCCTTATCTTGCGCTTGTTCGGGCGATCGAATCGGCTTCCATCCATGACATTCAGGCGGCCGCCGACCACTTGCTGATGGCCTTGTCGGCGGTCAATCGAGCCTTGTTGCGGGCCTTGGTCACGGCCAGGGAACTCGACTGAACGGCGCTGCCACAACAAGCCGCAGGCAGTATCGTGACATTGGCGGGTGCGCTTGGTCACGGTGCGTGAGTGCTGCCGGTTGACGCCGCACCCCGGCTGGGCGATGCTGTGGAAAACCGATGGTGGGGGGATTTCGTCTGTGCCTGTGCTCAGGTTCCCCTGCGGCTGCCCAAACATGAGCATTCCAGAATTTCCTATTTCGAAAGACGGCCTCCACCTGCCGGGTGATCCCTTGTCCGGGCTTGATGCCGAGGTGCTGACCCAGCTCGCGGGGCTCGATCCTGTCGGCAGCAGAGGCCTGTTGCCGCGTTTACTGACGCTCTACCTGTCCTCGCTGACCGATCTGATCAGGCAATTGGACGCGGCACGCCGGCCCGTCGATCCGACGGCGCTGGGCTGGGTCGCGCACAGCTTGAAATCGTCGTCTGCCAGCATGGGCGCGCTGCGTTTGTCAATGTTGTGCAGAGCGACCGAACAGCTATTGCGAGAGGGCCGAATCGACGGCTTGCCCGCCTTGCTCGATGCGCTGGCGGCCGAGGCCTCGCTGGTCGAGGCCGCCGTGCGTCAGCGGCTTGATCTCGAATAACGCCGGGCAGAGATGAAGCTGATTCCCGAAGTTGACCTGGATGACTTGTCACAGCGGCCTCAGGTTCTGCTGGTCGATGACGACGAACTGACCTTGCTGCTGACCGCGCAGTCGCTGCGTGAGCGTGGTTTCGATGTCTTCGAAGCTCGCAGTGGCGAGCTTGCGTTGACCATGCTCGCGCATTGGACGCCCGATCTGGTCGTGCTTGACGCGCTGATGCCCGGGGTCGACGGTTTTGCGACCTGCCAGGCATTGCGTCGATTGGCAGGATTCGAAAACGTGCCGGTGCTGATGCTGACCGGGCTCGACGACGAGGCGTCGATTGCCCGCGCCTACCAGGCAGGCGCCACGGACTTCTTTGTCAAGAGCAGCCAGTGGAGCTTGCTGTCAGGGCGCTTGCGTCACCTGCTGCGCGCCTCACGCACCCGGCTTGAACTCGAGCGCAGCAAGAGCAAGCTGGCACGGGCCCAGGACCTGGCACGCATGGGGAGTTTCGACTGGCACAGCCCGGCCAACCCGATTGGCAGCCAGTCCGGCCTTGGACTGATACTGTCGCCGGAGGCGCTGCGGGTGCTTGGCCTCGGACCGCAGGACAAGGTCACGCTGCGTCAACTGATCCGCATGGTCCCATTGCCCGAGCGTCGGGCGATGACCCGGGTGCTGAGCGGCGTGGCAAGCCAGAGTCGGCTGTTGACCATCGACTTGCCCGTCAAGCTGCCCGATGGACGTATGCGAGTCGTTCACCTCGAGGCCGAGCCCGAATTCAATGAACAAGGGCGCGCCATCGGTTACACCGGCATCGTTCAGGATGTGACTGACCGCCGGGTGGCCGAAGATCGCATCCGGCACCTGGCCAACTTCGACGCTTTGACCGGTCTGCCCAATCGCCGTCAGCTGATCTGGCGGATCGAGCGTGCGCTTGACCATGCCCAACGCTTCGGTCACCAGGCAGCGTTGCTGCTGATCGATCTGGATCGGTTCAAACTGATCAACGACACCTTGGGCCATGCCGCTGGCGATGAGCTGTTGATCGAGGTAGCCCAGCGGCTGCGTGCTTGCGTGCGCCACAGTGACCAGGTGCTCGACACGGCACTCGAGACCCCTGGTGTGCGCAGCCAACGCTCACTCGAGGCGGTCGGCCGGCTCGGCGGTGATGAGTTTGTCGCCTTGTTGCCCGAGGTCGTCGACGAATCCGATGCGCAGCGGGTGTCAGAGCGAATCCTCGAGGCGATGCGTGCGCCGATCTGGGTCGGCGGCCAGGAATGCTTTGTCACCGCCAGCGTGGGCATCGCGATGCATCCTGCCGATGGCCTGACGGTGGTCGATCTGCTGCGCAATGCCGATGTCGCGATGTACTCGGTCAAGGACACGGGCCGCAACGCTGCCGCCGCCTACAGCCCGGTGCTTGCTGGCCGCGGCCGTGAGAAATTGGCGCTTGAATCGGCATTGCACAAAGCGATCGAACGCAACGAGCTGGTCTTGCATTACCAACCCAAGGTGGATTTACGGACAGCCCGCATGGCAGGCGTCGAAGCCTTGATGCGTTGGCGCCATGGCACAAGCCTGGTGGCGCCGGTCGATTTCATCGCGATGGCCGAGGAGTCCGGTTTGATCGTGCCGATGAGCGAGTGGGCCCTGCGAGAGGCTGCACGCCAGGCCAAGGCCTGGAGCCTGAGCTTTGGCTTTGCTGACTCGATTGCGGTCAACCTGCCCAACAGGATGTTTGAGCGCAGCGATCTGGTCGACCACATCCGCCATTGCCTGTCGGCCCACGGCTTGCCTCGCAGCGCGATCCAGCTCGAAATCACCGAAACCGGTTTGATGAAGGACTTGCAGAGGGTCATACCGTGCTTGCATCGCTTGGCCGAGGTCGGGGTCGAGGTATCGATCGACGATTTCGGCACGGGCTACTCGTCGCTGGCCTACCTGACCACCTTGCCGATCGCCGAACTCAAGATCGACCGAAGCTTTGTTCGGGACCTGGGGCTCACGCCGCAAAGCTCGGCGGTGGTCACGGCCATCGTCGCGCTGGCACGCTCACTGGGTTTGCGGGTTGTCGCCGAAGGGGTGGAGAACTTGCGCCAGATGGAGGTTTTGGATCGATTGGGCTGCTTCCTGATGCAGGGCTTTCTGTTCAGTCGCCCGATGCCGCCGGACGAACTCGCGCATTGGGTGCGGCAGACGATCCTGCCAAGCGGGCTTATTCGGTCCGGCGACGGGGATCGCTTGCCTCGAAGATCGCGCTCTGAGGTCGCCAAACCCGACTGACGGTAAGCCTCAGGGTAGGCCTCAGCTCAAGCTGCCGGTGGGCGGCGATGCCAGGTGATGGTGCTTGGGGCCTGTGCGGCTGGCGATACGGCTGGCGATCCGGCTGGCGCTGAGCCGCAGCCGCCACAAGCACCGCAAGCGCTGGTCGGGAGGCTTTGTCGCAGCGGCAGTCGACGCAACAGCGCCAGCCGCCAAGCCTGCGGCATCAGTGTCAGGCAGACATAGGCGCCGCAAACCCCGACGATCAAGATGACGATCAGTTCTTGCATCACAGGTTTCTCATCGCGCGTCAGGCGCCCAGCCACAGTGTGGCGCGGTAGGTCACAAAGGCCGCGCCATAGGCCAGCGCAAACTGGTATCCGGCCATCGCCAACGGGTAGCGCCAGCTGTTGGTTTCGCGCTTGACGGCGGCCAGCGTGGCAATGCACTGCGGCGCGAAGACATACCAGGCCAGCAGCGAGTAAGCCGTGGCGAGAGACCAACTGTGGGCGATCATCGGTCCGAGTTGCGCGGCCACTGCGTCGCCTGCCGCAGACAGTGCGTAGACCGTGCCGAGAGCGCCCACCGCCACTTCACGCGCGGCCAGTCCAGGCACCAGTGCGATCGAGATCTGCCAGTTGAAGCCTATCGGGGCAAAGAATTGTTGCAATAGCTGGCCGAGTTGACCCGCAAAGCTGTATTGAATCGCGACCGCGCTGGCGCCAGCGGGCGCTGTTGGGTAGCTTGCCAAGAACCACAGCACCACCATCAGCGCAAAGATGATGGTGCCCACACGGCGCACGAATCCCTGCGCCCGCTCCCACAAGCCCAATGCCAAGGTTCGTGCGTCGGGCCAGCGATATGGTGGCAACTCCAGCATCAGCGGCTGGTAGCGATTCTTCAACCAGACCCGCTTGAACAACCAGGCCACCGCCATCGCCGATCCGACACCGACGACGTAGAGCGCGAACAACACCAGGCCGCGAAGATTGAACGGCCCGACCGGGCGTGCGGGAACGAAGGCGCCGATCAGCAGCGCGTACACCGGCAGGCGTGCCGAGCAGGTCATCAGCGGTGCCACCATGATGGTGGTGACCCGGTCGCGCCAGTTGGCAATGGTTCGGGTCGCCATGATGCCAGGTACGGCGCAGGCAAAGCTCGACAGCAGCGGTATGAATGCTCGGCCCGACAAGCCGACCTGACCCATCAGCTTGTCGAGCAGGAAGGCTGCACGAGGCAGGTAGCCGGAGTCTTCGAGTGCCAGGATGAAGGCGAACAGAATCAGGATCTGCGGCAAGAAGACCAACACGTTGCCAGCACCGGCGATGGCACCGTCCACCACCAGACTGCGCAACGGGCCGGCCGCCATCTGAGCCTGGGTCCAGTCGCTCAGCCAAGCCATGCCGCTTCGGATCAAGTCCATCGGCAGGTTGGCCCAGGAGAACAAGGCCTGGAAGATCACGAACAGCAAGCTGGCCAGGATCATCAGCCCCCAGAAGGGATGCAGCACCCAGGCGTCGAGTTGCAGCTGCAATCGGTGCCTGGTCGGTGCCAGCGGCGCGGCGATGGCCAAGATGCGCCGCACCTCGCGTTGCAGTGCGGCTGCGCTGGCCGGTTGTGCTGGCGGCAATGTGACCGCAGGCGCATTCTCCCAAGTCGATGCTGGCAAGGTCCAGCGTGCCAGCTCATCGAGCAATTTGGCATGACCATCGGCACGCACGGCGACGGTCTCGACCACCGTGCATCCCAGTTCAGCAGCGAGCTTGGCGCTGTCGACCACCAAGCCGCGGGCCCGCGCCATGTCAACCATGTTGAGCGCCACCAACATCGGTCGCCCGAGTTGCTTCAACTCGAGCACCAGCCGCAGGTTCAGCCTCAGGTTGGTGGCGTCCACCACGGCGACCAGCGCGTCGGGCACGCCTTCGCCGGCACGCCTGCCTTCGATCACCTCGAGCGTGACTTGCTCGTCAGGCGTGGCCGGTTGCAGGCTGTATGTTCCAGGCAGGTCAATCACCGAGACCAGGCGACCGTTTGCCAGCCGGACTTGGCCCACCTTGCGTTCGACCGTGACCCCGGCGTAGTTGGCGACCTTCTGGCGGGCGCCGGTGAGCAGGTTGAACAGCGCCGTCTTGCCGCAGTTCGGATTGCCCACCAAGGCCACGCTTCGCAGCGGTCCAAACCTCAAGGCATTGACGGCCTCGCTCATCGGGAGGACATCAGGCCAGGCGGGTGACCGAGACACAGCGAGCTTCGAGCAGGCGCAGCGCGAACATCGTGTCGCCGACCACAACGGCCAGTGGTTCGCGCCCGCCCGGTCCTCGGCGCAGCACTTGCACCGCCTCGCCAGGCAGAAAGCCCAGTTCTGCCAGCCTGCGCAATTGCTTGACGTCAAGCGAGTTCCCGTCCGCCTGCACCTGGTTCACAGTAGCGTGGGCTCCATCGGGCAGGTCGCTGAGCAGGGTGGTCATGGCCGCCGAGGTTGAGAATCTAAATGCGATTCTCTCTCATTTCGGATGCCGGCGGGCCGAGATCTTGTCACGTGGGCTTGCGCTGGATCACGGTGGCCCACCGCTTGTCATGCGCGTTTTTGAAGTCTGACTTGCGCCGATCCCCATGGACAGCTTGCCTGCGGAGCGATGAAGGAGGTCGACCTGACCTGGTTTCAAAGCCCCGCGAGCAGCACCAGGGACTTCAAGACCTGCGGATCAGGTCAGGCGCGTTGTGACCGGGCATCGCGAGACGGCTGTCCTTGGTCAGAGCCAGGGCCTGGGTCGCACCTTCGTGCTCGAGGATCTTGCTCATCACGGCCTTGCCTGCGGCGTCGAAATACTCGCGGTTGTTGACCACGAATTCGCGCGACTCTCGGTACTTCGCGAGCAGTCCGTTGACCTCGGGGATCACATAGCGTCCGACCAAGTCCCAGCTGCGTCGGGTGTTCTCGCGGTTGGCCCAGTCGTGGACGAAGCCGACCAGCGTGCCGAATCCGCCGGTCAGTCCGATCAACTTGTGGATCGCTGCCACCAAGTCGTCGGGCGTGCCGATGACGGTGGCCGCGCCGGGTGTGAAAGCGATGTCGTCGACTGCTTCGTCGGGGGTCTTGTAGAACTTGGACCCCGGTCGCTGAAGCGTGCCGTGAATGTATTCATTGTTCCAGCGCTGCAGCCCCGCGCGCGCTTCGATCCGGGCTTGCTCGCGGGTCTCGGCGATGTGCCAGGACAGCAGCACCCGCCAGTCCTTGCGATCGACCTGGTTGCCGTGCTTGCGCGCCGAATCCTCGGCAAAGCTCCACTGTGTCGCGAGCGCTGCCAAGCCTTCGGTCGACGACGATCCGATTGAGATCACGCCGGTACCGTATTTGCCGGCCAGCGTCATGCCCGATGGGCTGATGGTCGAGGCCACGACCATTGGCATCTTTTCTTGCAGCGGCAGCAGTTGCAGTTTGGCGTCCTTCAGGCGAAACCATTCGCAGTCGTAGCTGAATCGGTCAGCGCCCTCGAGCAGGCGCTTGATCACGCCTAGCGCTTCGTCCTGACGGTTGCGCTGCAGTTGAGGTTCGATGTCCAGCGTGTGGGCGTCAGAGGCCAGCGCGCCCGGGCCTGAGCCGAAGATGGCCCGCCCGCCCGTCATGTGGTCGAGCTGCACCATGCGCTGTGCCACATGGAAGGGGTGGTGGTAGGGCAGCGAGATCACGCCTGTGCCCAGCTTGATGCGGTGGCTGTGTTCGCCGGCGGCGGCCAGGAACATCTCGGGCGATGCAATCGTCTCCCAGCCCGTCGAATGGTGTTCGCCGCACCAGAACTCGTCGTAGCCCAGGGAATCGAGCTGCGATACCAGCGCGATGTCACTACGGTACTGCAGCATCGGGCTTTCGCCGATCGGGTGGTGTGGTGCCAGAAAGGCACCGAAGCGCATGCGGGTCATCTTGTCTCCTAAGGGGTCATTTGGCGCCCGTCAAGAACGACCGCTCGGTTCGATTCTGTCAGGTTTGGTGTGGATTCGTCGTCGCGAGGTTTGCTGCTCGGGTCTGGGGGCGTGGCCAACAGAGACTGGGTCACGGTCCAGACCAGAAAGGCTCGCGCTAAGCCGCCTGAGCCAGTTCGGCGCTCAATCGCACACGCAGTTCGCGCTTGAGAAACTTGCCGCTGGCATTGCGGGGCAGTGGGTCGGTCTCGAACCAGACATGGCGTGGCACCTTGTGTTTGGCCATCAAGGCCGTGCAATGGCCGCGAAGGCCTTCAGCGCTGAGGCTCTCGCCAGGTTTGAGCACCACCGCGATGCCGACTTCCTCGCCCAAGCGTTCATCGGGCACCCCGAAAGCGCAGCATTCAGCCACTGCGGGGTGGCGGAAAACGCAGGCCTCGACCTCGGCGCAGTAGATGTTCTCACCGCCGCGCAGCACCATGTCTTTCTTGCGATCGACGATGTAGATGAAGCCATGTTCATCGATACGTCCGATGTCGCCGGTTTGCAGCCAGCCGTCGATGATCGACGAGCTGGTGGCATCAGGCCGGTTGAGGTAGCCCTTGATCACCGGTGAACCCTTGACCCAGATCTCGCCGACTTCGCCGATGGCCAGGGTGCTACCCGCATCGTCCACACACTTGACCTCGAGTGTTGGCACCGAAGGGCCCGCACTGTCCGGGCGATCGACCAGGAAGTCTGCTGACACCGAGGTGATGATGCCGCTGGTCTCGGTCATGCCGTAGCCGGTGCCGGGCCGCGCGGTCTTGATGCTGCTGTCGATCTTGGCCACCAGATCGGGCTGGAGTTGCGCGCCGCCCCCGCTCAAGGTCGTCAGGCTTGCGGTGTCATGGCTGTCGAATGCCGAGTGATTGATCAGCTCGCGCGCCATCATCGGCACGCCACTCATCGAGGTCACCCGCTCGCGTTCGATGATCTTCAAGGCCTCGCCAGCATCCCATCGGTACATCATCACCAGCGCGCCACCCCCGGCTGTGGTCAGGTAGGCGGCGCAGTTGTTGGCCGTCACATGGAACAGCGGTGTCGTGATCAGCGTCACCGGTATCGGCACGTCGGCGGCGTCGGGCGGTGCAACGCCGGTGGCGCGGTGGACGGCCAAGGCCTGCGCGCGGCCTGAGAACACCATGTTGAACAGGTTGGCAATGCAACTTCGGTGGGTCAGCTGTGCGCCTTTGGGTCGCCCTGTCGTTCCAGAAGTGTAAAAAATGCACGCATCGGCGTCGGGGTCTATGGTCACCGCAGGCATTGCCGCCTTGAACGCGATCACGTCGGACCAGGGCACGGCCCCGGCTGGCGGCGCGGCCACACGCACCGTGACGAGGGTCATGCCGGCAGCCATCTCGGGCCGCTCCTGCACCCGGGCCAGGCGCTCGCTGTCGAGGAACAGGAACTTGGGCGTTGAATCTTCGAGGGCGAAAGCCATTTCCTCAGCGATCCACCAGGCATTCATGCCCACGACCGTGACGCCGATAGCCAGCCCAGCCCAGTAGATCAGCATCCATTCGGGGTAGTTGCGCATGCCGATGGCGATCCTGTCACCGGGCCGAACGCCTTGATGCCAGAGCCAAGCCGCTATGGCGTCGACCTGGGCGTGGGACTGGGCATAGCTCAGCCGCTCGTCTTGATAGATCAGGTAAGGCCGGTCTGAGAAGGCCGAGGTCGACAGCCAGAAGTCTCGGATGGTGGCTGGGGCATGTTTGAAGCAGCGCAGAGTCTGGCCCAGCACTTGCGTTTCAACGATTTCGAACGGCGACCCCTCGGCGATCAATTCGGCGCGGGCCGTCATCAGTTCAGCATAGTGCATGGTCTCTCCTAGGACGATCAGGAGATTGAACCCCATCGGGCCAGCCTGCGCAGCCCGGAGTTGCCCTAGACCTGTCGTTTTCCGTTGGCTGCCGGCTGCACATCGGCGCGGGCGCCGGCAGGGCATTGCGCGGCGCGCAACACCCCACCACCGCCTTGGGTCAGCGCGACGCGAGCGCGTCGGGCGTGAGAATGACCCGTCCGACGACCTTGCCGTGCTCCAGGTCGTTCAGCGCATCACCGGCTTCGTCGAAGCAGCGGCAGCTGATCGGTACCGGGCGGAAGCTCTTCTGCCGCACCATCGTCCACAGCGCCTGCAGCTCGGCCAGGTTGCCGATGTACGAGCCGACCCAGCTGATCCCACGCATAGGCACCAGCGGGGTCGAGACCGTCACGTCGCCGCCGAACAGGCCGACCTGCACCAGCTGGCCGCCCTTGGTCAGCAAGTCCAGCCCGAGCTGCACCGTGCTGCCCGCGCCCACGCAGTCGATCACCGCCCAGACTGCGCCGCCGCAGGCCTGTCTCACGGCGTCTTGCGCATCGGGCGCGTTGGGGTCGATCGCGGCCGACGCACCGGCTTCGATCGCCGCAGCGCGGCGGCTGGCGTCGGGCTCGATCACCACCGGCGCGCGCCCGCCCAACTGGCCCAGCAGCGTCACCGCCATCAGCCCGACGCCGCCGGCGCCGATCACCACCACCGGCTCGTCGGCCAGCACCGAGGTGTCGATCTTGCCGATCGCGCTGTAGGCCGTCAGGCCTGAGCAGGCATAAGGGGCGGCTTGGGCCGGCGCCATGTCGCCGATGTCGATCAGGTAACGGCCGTGCGGCACCATCACGTGGCTGCTGTAGCCGCCCTGGCGAAACACACCCAGGAACCGGGGCTGCAGACAAAGATTCTCACGCCCGCGTTGGCAGACACCGCAGCTGCCGCAGCCTATCCAGGGATAGACCAGGACTTTCTGGCCCAGTTGCAGGCCTTTGGCCTCGGCGCCTAGCGCCACCACCTCGCCGACGATCTCGTGGCCTGGCGTCAGCGGCAGCGACACGCCGCGCTGTCCCATCTCCAGCCGCTTGCCGTGGCCCAGGTCGTAGCCACCCTGCCAGATGTGGACGTCGGAGTGGCAGACGCCAGCAGCCAGGGTTCGCAGCAAGACCTCCTGGCCTTGGGGTTGCGGGGTGGCGGTCTCGATGCGCTGCAAGGGCGCGCCGAAGGCGGTGACGGCTTGGCTGATCATGGGGCTTCCTGGTGTGCAGACGTTGGGGGATGAGCATGGCGACCTGGCCCTCACGAGGCGGGCGGCGCTGCCCGTGATTGTGGACGCTGGCGATAGCTTGCGCGCAACCTGCTGTTCACCGCTGGGTGATGCTCTCAGGTGTCGCCGACAATCAGGGCCCAACACAAGCCGCAAAGCACAAGCCATCGATGGCCATCCAATGGTTTCCCGGTCACATGCATGTGACCCGCAAGGCGATCGCCGAGCGCATCAAGCTCGGCATCGATGTGGTGATTGAACTGCTGGATGCTCGGATGCCGGGTGCCAGTGCCAACCCCTTGCTGGCGAGCCTGACGGCTGGCAAACCCGCGCTCAAGCTGCTGAACAAGCAGGACCTGGCTGATCCCGGCCGCACGGTTCAATGGCTGGACCATTACAACAGCTTGCCCGAGACCCGAGCGATCGCGCTCGATGCCAGTGAAAGAGCACCTGCGCAGCGGCTGGTCAAGGCCTGCCGCGAGCTCGCGCCCTTGCGCGGAGGCATGGCCAAGCCGCTGCGGGTGCTGATCTGCGGTATCCCCAATGTCGGCAAGTCGACGCTGATCAACACGCTGGTGGGTAAGAAGTCGGCCAAGACCGGTGACGAAGCGGGCATCACCAAGATCGAGCAATGCATCATGCTGGCGAGCGACTTCAAGCTCTTCGACACACCTGGCATGCTCTGGCCCAAGATTGAGGTGCCGCAGTGCGGCTACCTGCTTGCAGCCTGCGGTGCGATTGGCCGCAATGCCTACGACGAGCAAGAGGTGGCGTTCGAGTTGCTGGAGCTGTTGCAGTCGAGCTACGCCGCTCGAATCGAGTCGCGCTACCGGCTCACCGAGGTCTCAGCGATGAAGTCCGAGCTGCTGCTCGAAGCCATTGCGCGCCAGCGCGGACTGGTGCAGACCGGCGGTCGCATCAACCTGCAGAAAGCTGCCGAGGTCGTGCTCAACGACTTCCGCGCCGCCGCGCTGGGCGCAATCACGCTCGAAACCCCTGCCGAGCATGCGGGCTGGCAGGCCGCTGCGCTGGCCCAGGCGCAGGCCGACGAAGCCTTGCGCCTGGCACGAAAAGGCGGGCGGTCAGGGCGCTGAAGCGCTCAGCCTGAGGTGCGAACGCGCTGGTACATCGCGTTCGCCCGCGTCAGGTGCTCGTGCATCGACTGCGCGGCGGCGTCGGCGTCGTGGGCGGCGATCGCGTCGACGATGCGTCGGTGTTCGGCCAGCGTCAGGTCTTCAACCCCTGGCGCGCGGACGATGGCCTGGTGGTAGACGCTGGCCCAGTTGAACAATGCCTCGACGATGGCCGGGAAGATCGGGTTGCCGCTGATGAGCGCGATTTCGCGGTGAAACAGCATGTCTCTGTGCAGAAACTGTTCGAGCGCGAGCAGCGCATCCTGGTGCTCGGCAAGCCGCAGTGCCAGCCTGGCGACATCTGCCGGTGTGGCGCGCTCGGCAGCGATCCGCGCCAGCCCGGTTTCGAGAAAAACCCGTGCAGCCAGCAGATGGTCCAGATGGTCAGGCTGCATGCGCAGCAGGTGTTGGGCGCCGCCGGCGATCTGCGCGATCAGCATCTCGGCGGTGGGCATCACCACTCTTGCGCGCTCGCCGTGCGCGATCTCGACGATGCCCGAATGCGCCAACTGCTGCAGCGCTTCGCGCACGGCCGGTCTGCCGACGCCGTAGAACACCATCAGTTCACGCTCGGAAGGCAGCGGTCGGCCAAGCGCGAACTCGCCGCTGCGGATGCGCAGCAGCAAGCGATCAAGCACCTCCTGGTAGAGCTTGCGCCGCTGTATCGGTTCGTTCGTCATCGCCTGTTGCGTTCAGCCGGGTGGGCATCCCAGCAGCACATCGCCGAAGAAGCCCGGTGCGCCCATCTGCCCACCCTTCAGAACGATCTCGAGACCGTCGCGATCAGGGCGCTGCGACCAGGCCCGGCACAAGGGCGCGCCCGGCGCGATACCGGCGATGACGCTCAGCGCTGCGATGTCGAGTGCGCCTGCCACCGCGCCCGCGCTGTCGCCGCCTGCCGCGACCACGCGCCTGAGCGCAGGGTGGCGGTCGAGCAACCTGCGCATCACCTCGGCCAGCGCCAGGCCGACGCGCTGTGCTGCGTCGCCGCGCGACAGGCCAGCCGCGCGGGCCTGGGCGTCGAAGCCGAGCACGGCAGGATCATCCGGCCCCTCGGCCGAGTAGACCAACGCGCTGGCGCCACGACGCAGCGCCGCACTGGCCACGGCCACCGCGCGTTCGATGGCGGGTTCAAGCGTCCGTTCGGCCAGCACGCTGGCGATGTCGAGCCGCTCGAGTTGAAAGCCATTGCAGCGCGCCCAGGCGATTTGCGCGCCGGTGACTGGCGAGCAGCTGCCGCTGACGACCGCGATCGCGTCGGCCTGGGCCGCCGCGGGCAGCGACGGCGCTGCGCTCAGCAAGCCCAGCGATCGCCAATGCGCTGCCAGCGCGTACTGCAGGCCTGACGATGAGGCGCTGAACAAGCCCTCGCCACGGCCTTGCCAGACCAGCCTGCCGACCTCGGCCAGCGTGGCCTCGTCGACCACGTCGAGCAGCAGCACCGGCACGTCGTCGCCGGCCAGCGCGTCGCGCCTGGCGTTGGTTTGACCCGATTGCAACTGCGCTAGGTCTATCAACTCGATGCGGCGCGAGGTCTGTTGCGCCAAGTGACGACGCAGATCGGCCTCGGCCATCGGCGTGACCGGGTGGCGCGACATCGTCGGGTGGCGGTCGAGCCGGTGGCCGACGCCATCGGCCACGGCAAACAGGTTGCCGAAAGCCTGGTAGCGCTTGAGCCGCGGCGCACCGACGACCATCGGCGACCAGCGCCCGGGCATCAGCGCCGCCCCGATGTCGACCGCGCGGCCGATCGACCCGACGCTTGGCGACGAGTCGAAGGTCGAGCAGATCTTGTACTGCAGGATGGGCGCGCCAAAAGCCTTCAGGCATGCGAAGGCGGCGGGCAGTTCGGCGTCCATCCATTCAGGGCTCTGACCCCGCGCGGTGCTGGCCAGGCCTATGCAGCGCATGTTGGCAAAGCGCTGCACCCATTGCGGCGTCGGACTTTGCAGGAACAACACGGTGGGCAAGCCGGCAGCGGTGAAGGCCTCCATCACATCGGTCGAGCCGCTGAAGTCGTCGCCGCAGTAAGCCAGCAGCGGGCCGGCTGGCAATGCCTCGAGGCTCGTCGTCACCAGAAGCCCATCGCGTCGCGCAGCTCGGCGTGCGAGTTCGCGTGCGTCGCCAGCGCGACCCCGGCCACCGCGGCGCCCCAGGCCTGGCGCAACGCGCTGACGCCCGCGGCGACACCGCCGGGGTGGCCGAAGATGCCGCCGCCGGCGGCGAAGATCAGGTCGGTGCTGCCCAGCGCGGCATAGGTGGCGGCTGCGACCAGGCCGGTCTGGCCTGAGCTGAACACTGGCATCGCTGACATCGGGGCGTCGGGCCAGAGAGGGCTGAGCACCGCGCGCGCTGCGGCGATCACGCTCGCGTCGTCTTCGCTGAATTTGTTGGCCAGGCCGTTGACATGCAGGTGGTCGGCGCCGGCCAGGCGCCAGATTTGCTGCCAGGGCGCGTAATCCCAGCCCAGCGCCGGGCAACGGCTGAGCATTCCCCAGCCGTTGCGGTGGGCGTGGATCGGCAGCTGGCTGTGCCGGCGCAGCTCTCGCAAGCCCAGCAGGCCGATCGAGTTCAGGCTGGCCATCACGCAGCTACCGCCGAGTTGCAACACCAGGTCATGGCGGCGGCGCATCTCGTCGAGCTCACCGGTCAGGTTGAAGGCCACCATCGCTTTCTTGCCCGAGCGCTGGGCGCCCGCGTCGACCTCGCGCATCACCGCGCGGACCCGTTGCTCGAACGGGCAATGGGTGCCGTCGGCCTGCAGCTCGTCGTCTTTGATGAAGTCGATGCCGCCGTCTATCAGCTTGCGCACTTCGGCAGCGGTCTGTTCGGCGTCGAGTCCGACGCTGGGCTTGACGATGGTGCCGATCAGTGGCCCGCTCGCCACCCCGGACAGTCGCCGCGTGCCCTCGATGCCGAAAGCTGGGCCCGGGTAGGCGGCGGCGAACGCGGCCGGCAGCGTCAAGCCTGTGATGCGCAGGCCTGAGACCTGGCGCAGCTCGAACAGGTTGCCGGCAATCGTTGCCAGCAGGTTGGGCAGTGACGGGCCGATGTTGGCGATCGGCCAGGACAAGCTGAGTGCGCAGCGGCTGAAAACACTGCCTGGCGGGTAATGGCCGGGCAGGCTGGGTTGGGCCACGGTGTCGAGCAAGGCTAGCCGCTCGATGCGGGCGCCCGATCGCAGTTTGAGCTCGGGGGTTTCATTGGCCAACGCCAGGAAAGTGCCGCTGGACTGCTCGCCGGCGATCACCTCTGCGGCGCGGCGGGGGTCGTCAGCGGTCTCCAGCCAGTAGCTGGCGTGGATGCGGTCTGTCATGGCGCTTGCGAGACAGCCGCTCAGGTGATGCGCCGGATGCTTTCGGCGATCTCGTCGCGCTCGAACACTTTTTTCCAGTCCTCGCGCATCAGCCGCGGTTTGCCGAAAGTGATGGCCTTGTTGCAGGCGTCCGAGAACTGGCCGGGGATCTGCTTGAAGATCACTGCCGACAGGATCGTCATGTGGCCGAGCAAGAAGTCGCGCGCGCAGTCTGCGGGCACACCGCGCGAGACCACCTCGTCCATCGCCTCTCGCATCACGTCGAGCAGTGTCGCGCAGACTGTCTCGGACAGTCCGGGTTCGAGCAATGCCATCTGGTCGACCGTCAGCCGGTACGAACGCAGGATGGGTTGGTAAATCGTCTTGGCGATCGCCTCGCCGAGGTCGAAAGCGCTGTCCGGACCTTGCATCAGCGCGCTGGTGATCGATTGCGGCGCGGTGGCGCCGCCGAAATAGTCGACTGCGCCAGGTTGGTGCACCTCGGGGCTGAAGATCGTCGGGTGGCAGGGATGTGCGACGAAGTACACCAGGTCGGGCCGGGCGGGCAGGTGGCCGGCAAACGGTGCGGCGGCGTCTAGCGTCATCAGCATCGTGCCGGGGGCGAGCTGGGGCGAGATCTCGGCGGCGAGCTTGCCGATCAAGGTGTCCGGTACTGCGAGGATCACCACGTCGACCCCGGCCAGCGCGGTGTCGACCGCCACGCAGTCAAGGCCTAACTCATCGTGCAGTCGCTGGCGACCGACGGTGCCGGGCTCGACATGGCGCACCTGGTAGGGCGAGCCGAGCAGGTTCTTCGACAGGCGCATGCCCATCTTGCCGCCGGCACCGAACAGTGCGATCTTGGTCATGGACAAACTCCTGTGGGGTTCGGCGCCTCGCCCTGTCGGTCGCGATGCAGCCAAGCGATGCTTGAATTGGTGGTATGACGAGTATGCCACTGGCGCGACCAGCGGCGAACCCTGATGCGGAGCACAGGCGACCCAGGTGACAATGATTTTTAAGCCCGGCGCGCTGATCGACGCCGAAACCGGAGAACGACGATGCACCCAGACCCAGGCTGGCAAGCTGCCACCCGCTACCCCGACCCGGCGATCGAAATCCTCGATCCGCGCTTCAAACCTTACCGCTTGCATGCAGCCGCGGTCGAGCGACTGCACACCGGATGCCGCTGGGCCGAGGGCCCGGTCTGGTTCGGCGACGGTGGCTACCTGCTGTGGAGCGATATTCCGAACAACCGCATCCTGAAATGGGAGGCGTCTAGCGGCCAGGTCAGCACCTTCCGCCAGCCCTCGGGTTTTGCCAATGGCAACACGCGTGACCGCCAGGGCCGGCTGATCAGCTGCGAGCACGGCGGGCGCCGCGTGATCCGCACCGAATACGACGGCTCGATCACCGTGATCGCTGACAGCTTCGACGGCAAGCGTCTGAACTCGCCCAACGACGTGGTCGTGAAGTCCGACGACACGGTCTGGTTCAGCGACCCGCCTTTCGGCATCCTGGGCCATTACGAAGGCCACCAGGCCGAGGTGGAACTGCCGACCAATCTGTACCGCTTCGACCCGCGAACCGGCGATCTGGCGGTGATGTGCAGCGAGATCGAACGCCCGAACGGGCTGGCGTTCTCACCCGACGAGCGTCGGCTCTATGTCGTGGAGTCGGGTGTGCTGCCGCGCCGGATCCGTGTCTTCGATGTCGATGCCCTGGGCCATCTGTCCAACGACCGGGTGTTCTTCACTGCCGATGAAGACGGTGCGCCCGACGGTTTTCGCTGCGATGTCGACGGCAACCTGTGGGCCGGTTGGGGCACCGGCGCAGGCCACGACGGTGTCACGGTCTTCGCACCCGACGCCACGCCCATAGGCCGTATCGCGCTGCCCGAGCGCTGCGCCAATCTGTGTTTTGGCGGACCGGCGCGCAACCGGCTGTTCATGGCCGCCAGCCAGTCGCTGTATTCGCTCTACGTCAACACCCAGGGTGCGGCGCGCGGCTGAACAACGCTGACTGGCGCCGCGCGCTCTCAAGCAAAGGTGGCCTGGCGGCTTGACCCGCATGGGGGACAGCCGGCTTCGGCCTATCTTGAACTCGCTGTCAGTCACGCCTGGGCCGTATTTCCTTTTTTAGCCAGCGCGGCCCGCGGGATGGCGCTGGCGGCGACGGCCGCCAGCGGTGCCGGCACGGTAGAGCGTCGATTCGGCTGGGGCCTGTGTGTTTCCTAGGACAGGGTCGAAGGATCAGTCGTGACGGTTCGGGCCCATGAAGCCGAACAGGTAGCCGGCGACCTTGCGCATCTGGATCTCCTCCGAACCCTCGGTGATGCGATAGCGGCGGTGGTGGCGGTAGATGTGCTCAAAAGGCTTGTGGCGCGAGTAGCCGATGCCGCCGTGGACTTGCATCGCCCGGTCGGCGGCTTCGCAGACCAGTCGGTTGGCCCAGTAGTTGCACATCGAGACCTTGTCCGACAGCCGCTTCTCGACCTCGGGATGCGGCATGCTGTCCATCTCCCAAGCAGTCTTGCGGATCAGCAGCCGCAGCATCTCGACCTGGGTCGCAAGCTCGACCAGCGGGAACTGGATGCCTTGGTTGGTCGCCAGAGGCTTGCCGAAAGGCTTGCGTTCGCGCGCATATTTCACACTCTCGGCGACGCAGTACGCGGCGGCGCCCAGCGAGCTGGCGGCTTGACGGATGCGGTTCTCGTGCACGAAAGCCTGCGCCAGCGCGAGCCCGAAGTCGAGCGCGCCGAACATCGCGTCCTCAGGCACCCAGACATCGGTCAAACTGATGCGCGGGTGGTCGGTGGGCATGTTGAAGGTCCAGAGGTATTCCTCGATCTTCAGCCCCGGGGTCTCGGCCGGCACCAGGAAAGCAGTGATGCCCTTGGCCGCGCCGGGCTCGCCGCTGGTGCGGGCGAAGACGCAGCAATGGCTGGCGGTGTGCATGCCGGTGGTCCACATCTTCGCGCCGTCGATGCGCCAGCCAGCCTGGCCGTTGCGGGTCTCGCGGACCGCGGTGGTCTCCATGTGGGTGGCGTCAGAGCCGTGCTCGGGCTCGGTCAGGCCGAAGGTGATGCGGATCTTTCGCGCGAGCGAGCCGCGGATGAATTTTTCCTTTTGCGCCGGCGTGCCGAAGTCGCGCAGCATCACGATCAGCGGGAAGTTGCCGACCACCGAGTGCTCGTTCTGCAAGTCGTTGAACAGCCCCAGGCCTTGCGAGGCGAGGTGGTCGCGGATCACCGACATCCACAGGTTGCTGCCGCCGTCGCCGCCGAACTCCTTGGGCAGCGAGAAGCGGAAGAATCCGGCCTCGTCGGCGAGCTTTTTGGCCTGCTCGAGCAAGGCCTCCCACTCGGGCCGCGGCAGACCGCCGTTGTCGAAGTCGGTCCGCGCCCATTCGCGCCGGTGGTCGAAGAAGCGCTCGTTGTCGTCCTGCGCTTGCAGCGGTTTGATCTTGGCCGTGATGAAGGCGTCTAGCCTTGCCAGGTAGGCGATCAGTTCGGGGGGAAGGTTGAAGTCCATCGGGGTCTCACTCCTTGGTTGGGTGTTCGGGTTGGGAAGAAAAATTTACCGCGCGCAGTTCGATCTCGCGCTTGTAGCTTGCATAGCTGGGCTGGTCTATCGCCATCTTGGCCAACGTCGTGGCCCAGAGGTGGTCCATCAGCCCTGGCGTGTCAGCACCGACCTGGCCTTCGTGGATTCGCGACGCGAGTTCGGCTTCGAGCTCGGGCAGGCTGGCGTCTAGCGTCAGCAGCGCTTTGAGCCTGGTCGTGGCATCTGTCTGTGCCGTGCCGCCCAGCCGCATTTCCCGGGCCACCAGGTCGACCGCGTTGGCGGCGACCCGGGCCTGGAACACGGTGTCGGCGGGCAGCTGCGGGATCAGGGTGTCGCGCAGCAAGCGGGCGACAGCGTCCAGCATGTCGGCACCATGGGGAACATCGATCATCTCAAGGTCTCCCCGCGAAGAATCGCATCAGGTCGAGCTCGCTCTCGGACACCCGTCGGGCGATCATCGCGCGCTCGACCGTCGGGTCGCGGCCGCTGGCGAACCAGTCATTCATGCCGGCGCAGGCCAGGCCCCAGCGCAGGCTGCCCAAGGCGTCCCAATAGCGGACCCGCTCGCGGTCGACCGCTGTGCCGGACGCGGCTTGGTAGGCACCGAACAGGTCTTCGCGTTGACCCAGTCCGCCGACCGGTTGGTCGATCTGGCCGAAGCGCCAGGGCGGCAGGCAAAGCCAGGCCAGGTCTTCGGCCGGATCGCCGAGGTGGCCGACCTCCCAGTCGAGGACTGCGCGAAGGCCGTCGCTGCCGATGATCAGATTGCCGTTGCGGAAGTCGCCATGGACCAGACTCGGGCGGGCCAGCTCTGCCGGCTGGTGGTCGAGCAGCCAGCGAAACGCCAGCTCGAACACCGGGCTGGTGCGGCCCATCGCCTGGTAGCGATGCTGCAGTTTGGCCAGCGTGATGCTCAGTGATCGCAGTGGCAACGGCGGCAGGCTGGCGCTGGGCACGGCGTGGATAGCAGCCAGTACCGCGCCGAACTCCGCCACCAGGCGGGGCCGCACCGCAGCGAACTCGGGGTCTCGCAGGATCTTGCGCGGGATGGTCTGGCCCTCGATGCGGGTCATCAAGAAGCCGTCGCCGATGCCGTCTTCGGCCACCAGCGTGTGGATGACGCTGGGCAGCGGCACGCCGCTGGGCGCCAAGGCTCGGATCAGGTCAGCCTCGGCCGGCAGCGACAGCGATTCGGCACCGCGTGGGCCGCCGGGCGAGCTGCGCAGGATCAGCGGCATTCGCAATCGGTCACCGACCGCGTCGAACGACCAGGTCTGCAGCGTCGCCCCGCCCGACAAGCGGCGCAGACCCTCGACCCGGTCGGCGCCGGGCACGATCCTGGCGACCAGCGTGCACAGCGCCTGCGCAAATGCCTCGGCGCTGGGGGTCGTCGGGGGGGCGGTCTGCGCGCTCAAGTCCGGGTCCACCAGGGGTATTGCGGCGGCATGTCGGTCGACACCTGGCCTGGGAAGTTCGGCGCTCGCTTGCCGATGAAAGAGGCCACGCCTTCGCGGACGTCAGCGCCTGCGCCCAGCGTCATGTTCATCGCGGCGTCGAGCTTGAGCAGGTCCCAGGGCGTGGCCTCGGCGCTGAAGCGCCACAGCATCTGGCGCGTCAGCGCCACCGCGACCGGTGCGGTGTTTTCGACGATCTCGCGCGCGATCTCCTGCGCGCGGGCCAGCAAGCCCTCGGGCGACTCGACCGACTCGACCAGGCCACCACGCAAGGCTTCGGCCGCGTCAAACACCCGGCCCGAGTAGCACCAGCGCAGCGCCTGCGGCAGCCCGACGATGCGCGGCAGGAACCAGGCGCTGGCGGCCTCGGGCACCAGGCCGCGACGGGTGAACACGCAGCCGAACTTGGCGCCGCCGCCCGCCAGCCGAATGTCCATCGGCAAGGTCAACGTCAGGCCGACGCCGACCGCCGCGCCGTTGATCGCGGCGATCGAGGGCTTGCGGCAATCGAAGATCGCCTCGATGAAGCTGCTGCCGTTGCGCGGCGCGCCGGCGTCGCCAAAGACCTTGGTCGCCGAATTGCCACCGAAGCTGTCGGCGCCCCCCGAGATGTCGGCACCGGCGCAAAAACCTTTGCCCGCGCCCGTGACGATCACCACCCGCACCGCGTCATCGGTGTCGGCCCGACGGAATGCGGCAGCGAGTTCGCGTCCCATCTGCGCGGTGTAGGCGTTGAGCTTGTCGGGGCGGTTCAAGGTCAGCGTCAGCACGCCGGCGTCGAGTTCAGACAGGACTTGGGACTCACTCATGCAGGGCTCCGGGGGTCGAAAATGCCGTCTGCCAGTTGCTGGCGAAGCTGGGCTTTGAGGATCTTGCCGGCTGCACTTTTGGGCAGCTCGTCGACGAAGATGTAGCGGCGCGGACGCTTGTAGCCGGCGATTCGCGGTTTGCAGAAAGCGTCGAGCATGGAGGCGTCTGCGGCGTCGCGCAGCCGAAGCAGCGCCACCACTTGCTCGCCCCAGATCGGATGGGCAGCGCCGACCACGGCCACCTCGGCCACCGCCGGGTGTTCGTAGAGCAGGTTCTCGACCTCGCGCGAGTAGACGTTCTCGCCGCCGCTGATGATCATGTCTTTCTTGCGGTCGACGATGTACATCCGGCCCTGGGCGTCGCGTTGACCGACATCGCCACTGAGGAACCAACCGTCGCGAAACGAGGCCAGGTTGGCCGCGTCATTGCGCCAGTAAGCCGAGAACACCTGGTCGCCTTTGATCGCCAGCTCGCCGGCTTGGCCATCGGCCACGTCCAGACCTTCGTCGTCGACCAGCCGGACCTGGGCCAGTGGCATCGGCGTGCCGCAGGCGGCCAGCACCCCGGGCTGATGTTGCAGCGCGCGCAGGTGCTCGTCGCGCGACAGGTACAACACGTTGCCGGCGAGCTCGGTCATGCCGAACCCGGTGCCGAAGCCGACCCCCGGCCAGCGCGCCATCGCCGCGCGTATCACCTCGGCAGGCATCGCCGACGCGCCGTAGGCGATGAAGCGCAGGCTCGAGGTGTCGAAATCGTCGACGCGGGGGTGCTCGAGCACCATCGCGAGCATCGTCGGCGCGATGCTGTGGTGGGTGATGCGGTAGCGCTGCACCGCGCTCAGGTAGGCCTCGGTCTCGAAGCCTCGCATCAGCACGATGGGATAGCTGTTGAGCAGGTAGGCCAGCAGCGAATAGCCGGCGATGTGGAACATCGGGAACAGGAACAGCGCCACCTCCTGTCGACCGAGGTCGAAGGCGCACATCGTGTTGATGGCGCCGGCCATCAGGCTGCGGTGGCTCAGCAGCGCGCCCTTGGCCCGGCCGGTGGTTCCGCTGGTGTAGAGCAGCCAAGCCGGGTCATCTTCGGCGGCGCTGGGCAGCGCAGCATGCGCTGGGGCTGCTGCCAACCAGTCGCGGTAAGCCAGCGCCCCGACGGGGGCCTCGCCCAGCACGACGAGTTTCAAGGCCTGCGGTCGGCTCGCCTGCAGCTGCTCGACCAGGCCTAGCCAAGCCGGCTCGACCAGGATCAGCACCGGTTCGGCGTCGTCCAGAATGTGTGCGATTTCGCGCGGACCCAGCCGGGTGTTGATCGGCACCATCACCAGGCCCGCAGCGGGAATCGCGAAGTAAGCCGCGAGAAATTCGGGTCGATTGCTTGACATCACCGCGACCCTGGCGCCAGGCGCGGCCTCGCCGACCAGCGCCCGCGCCAGTCGCTGGCAATCTGCATTGAACAAGGCGTAGCTTGTCGCGCTGCCTTCGAAATGGATTGCCGCGTCGGGCGCGGCGCCGTGCGCAGCGTTGTGCGCGGCGTAAGCAGGGATGTCGCTGACCAGCATCGAAGCTCGATTCCGCCGTTCAGCCGCCAGTCAGTCCACGCAGCACTGCGGGTCGGCGCACGAGCGTTCTCGCTCTATGCCGTGCAGCAGCAGCTGTGGCGACGGGGTCATGGTCATCGGGGTCCTTGCATGGTGGGTGGCCTGCGGCAGCTCGCTGCTGCAGCCTTCGATGTTCGCCCTTTGCCGGTCCGACCCCCATCGTCGAAACCGACGAACTTGGCGCGCCAGCCGCAGCGCCGAGAACACCCGCCGGCCGGCAGCCGTTCGTCGCTTTGGACGACGCGTGGCGGACGGCGGACGCATAACATGCCGTCGACCACTGCGAGCCGTAGCCTATGGGTCCACTCGGCAGCGCAGCAACCCAGGAGACAAGATGGACGAGAGCCGGATACCGGTGCTGGTCGGCAGCGCCCAATTCACCCAGCGCGAACCTGACCCGAGGGCGGCACTCGCGCCGATCGACTTGATGGCCCGGGTGGCCAGGCTGGCCGCCGAGGACAGCGGGGCAGGGGATCGGCTGCTGGCCGAACTCGACAGCATCGCGGTGATCAGGTTGTTCGCCGACACCAGTCCGCGCTTTGCCTGCCCGTTCGGGCGCTACACCAACCCGCCGCTGTCGCTGGCGCGTCGAATCGGTGCCGAGCAGGCCAAGCGGCTGGTCTACACCCACCCTGGCGGCAACATGCCGCAGTGGAGCATCAACCGGCTCTGTGAAGCGGTCACCCGCGGCGAGGTCGGCGCGGCGCTGGTGGTTGGCGCCGAGGCGTTGGCGACCCAGAAAGCGGCGCAACGAGGCGGCATCACGCTGGATTGGAACGAGGACCCGGGCGGCTCGTTCGAGACCTGGGGCGTGGCCAAGCGGGGTTGGTCGGAGGTCGAGGAACGCCACGGCGCGCGCGCAGCGATCTACACCTACCCGATGATCGAGAACGCGATCCGCGGCGCGCAAGGACGCAGCATCGAACAACACCAGGCGGCGATGGGCCAGTTGCTCGAGCGCTTCGCGGCGGTGGCTGCGGCCAACCCGCTGGCCGACCGGCGCGCGGGCTATAGCGCAGCGCAGATCTCGCAAGTCCGTGCTGACAACCCGGTGATCAGCTTCCCCTATACCCGTTTGATGAGCGCCAACGCCTTCATCGACCAGGGCGCTGGGGTGATCGTCACCAGTGTGGCGGTGGCGCGCAAGCTCGGCATCGCGCGCGACAAATGGGTTTATCTGCACGGTTGCGCCGATGCCCACGACCACTGGTACATCAGCGACCGGCGCGACTACCACTCGTCGCCGGCGATGGTCAAGGTGTTTGAGCAGGCTTTCGAGATGGCCGGCACGACGCTGGCTGACATCGGTGCCTTTGATCTCTATAGCTGCTTCGCGTCGGCGGTCGAGATCGGCGCTGCGTCGCTCGGTCTGGCCCTTGATGATCCGCGCGGCCTGACCATCACCGGCGGCCTGCCTTATTTCGGCGGCCCGGGCAACAACTACGTCAGCCACTCGATCGCCGAGATGATGCAGCGTGTGCGGGCCAGCCCCGGCATGCGCGGGCTGGTGACAGCCAACGGCAACTACATCACCAAGCATTCGGCCGGTATCTACTCGACCGAGCCGCCCACCAAGCCGTTCGCGCCGCGCGACCCGGCGTCGTACCAGGCCGAACTCGACCAGGTGCCGCGCCCGCGCTTTGTCGATCTGGCCGAAGGTGCTGCGAGCATCGAGACCTATACCGTGACCCACGACCAGAAAGGTGCTAGCAGCGCGATCGTGATCGGCCGGCTGGGCGACGGCTCTCGCTTCATTGCCAACACCGCGCCGGATACGGACCTCTGGGCTGCGATGCAGACCGAGGACTTTCTGGGCCGCCAGGGGCGCGTCAGCCACGACGGGATGCGCAACCTGTTCAGCCCAGGATGAGTTGCTGCCCGCCGCCGGCTGCCAACGCACAGGGCTTCGCGCTGGCGTCCACGGCGGCAGTGGCCGTGCCGACCAGCGCCGACCTGACTGACATGGTCAGGCTGCCAGGCGGGCTGTTCCGGATGGGCTGCGACCGGCAGGAGGGCGAGCCGGCCGATGGCGAGGGGCCGTCCAGGCTGGTGCAGTTGTCGCCCTTCATGATGTCGCGCACCGCGGTCAGCAACCGTGAATTTGCCAGCTTCGTCGCCGCCACCGGTCATGTCAGCTTGGCCGAGGAGATGGGCGCGAGCTTCGTCTTCGCCGGCCTGATGCCCGACGACTTCGCGCCGACCCGTGGTGTGGCCGACGCGCCTTGGTGGCGCGAGGTCTGCGGCGCATGCTGGCGCCAGCCTGAGGGACCGGGGTCGACGCTCGTGGGGCGACAAGACCATCCGGTGCTGCACATGTCCTGGCACGATGCGATGGCCTACTGCGCCTGGGTTGGCACCTGCCTGCCGACCGAAGCACAGTGGGAATTCGCCGCACGCGGCGGTCTGCAAGGGCAACGTTACCCCTGGGGCGACGATCTGTTGCCGGGTGGCGAACATCGGTGCAATATCTGGCAGGGCCGGTTTCCGCGCCAAAACAAGCTGGAAGACGGCTTCTACGGCACGGCGCCGGTGAACGCCTATGCGCCCAACGGCTACGGCCTGCACAATCTGTGCGGCAATGCTTGGGAGTGGTGTGCTGACTGGTTCAGTGCCGAGTCCGACCCGTTACCTCCCGCCGATCCGGTGGGACCGGCCGAAGGCCGCCGTCGCGTGATCCGCGGCGGCAGCTTCCTGTGCCACGAGAGCTACTGTTTCCGTTACCGGGTCGCAGCGCGCAGTTCGAACGACCCGATGGCCACCACCGGTCACATGGGTTTCCGCTGTGCGGCCCCCGCGACGACACCTTGACCAACTCAGGACATGGCATGAACGAACAGACCCGTCAAGCGACGATCGGCCACACCACCGATGAGTCGACGCCTTATTGGCCCCAACCGGCCAGCGCGCCGGCGGGTGCGCCCAATGTGATCTACATCGTCTTTGACGACATGGGGTTTGCCGATCTGGGCTGCTACGGCTCCGAGATCGCGACCCCGCACATCGATGCGATGGCCGCCGGCGGACTGCGCTATACCAACTTCCACACCACCGCGCTGTGCTCGCCGACGCGCGCCGCACTGCTGACCGGGCGCAACCACCACTCGGTGGGCATGGGCGGCCTGGCGGACTGGGACTTGGGTTTTCCGGGCATGCGCGGACGTATCTCGCGCAGCGCCGGCACTTTGGCCGAGATGCTGCGAGCGCAGGGCTACAACACCTTTGCCACCGGCAAATGGCATTTGACGCCGACTTTCGAGACCTCGCCAGCAGGGCCCTTCGACCAATGGCCGTTGCAGCGTGGATTCGACCGCTTCTACGGCTTTCTGGAAGGCGAGACCAACCAGTTCCATCCAGAACTCACGCTCGACAACCACCACATCGAGGCCCCCGATCGCGAGGGGTATCACCTGTCCGAGGACATCGTTGATACCTCGATTGGCTTCATCCGGGCTCAGCAGATGGTCACGCCGGACAAGCCCTTCTTCCTCTACCTGTGCCTGGGCGCTCAGCATGCGCCCCACCATGCGCCAGCGTCCTTTATCGACAAGTACGTGCCGGTGTTCGAGAAGGGCTGGGACTTGACGCGCAGCGAGCGCTTGGCGCGTCAGAAAGCCATGGGCATCGTGCCGGCCGACACCTTGCTGCCCGAGCGAAATGCTGGGGTCAAAGCTTGGGATTCGCTCAGCGATGACGAGCGCCGCCTCGCGGTCAAGCTGCAGGCGGCGTTTGCCGGCATGCTCGAGCACGCGGATCTGCAAATCGGTCGGCTGCTGGACTACCTGGCGCAGGCCGGCAAGCTCGACAACACGGTGATCGCGCTGATCTCCGACAACGGCGCCAGCCAGGAAGGCTCGCCCTTTGGCACGGTCAACGCGCTGCGCTATTTCAACGGCGTTCGCGACACGCTGGCCGAAAACCTGGCGCATATCGACGAGATTGGCCAAGGCCACTTGAACAACAACTACCCGCTGGGCTGGGCGATGGCCGGCAACACGCCGCTCAAGCGCTACAAGCAAAACACCCACGGCGGCGGTGTGCGAGATCCGTTGATCCTGCACTACCCCAAGCGCATCACTGACCGCGGCGGCATTCGCCACCAATTCCACCATGTCTGCGACATCACGCCAACCGTGCTGGAACTGACCGGGGTGGCGCCGCCCGAGGCCATTGCCGGGGTGACCCAGCAGCCGATCGAAGGCACGAGCCTGGCCTACAGCTTTGCCGCACCGATGGCGCCGACCCGCAAACGCACCCAGTATTTCGAGATGCTGGGCCACCGGGGCATTTGGCACGATGGCTGGAAAGCGGTCACCTGGCACCGGCCTGGTACCTCCTTCGACGCTGACCAATGGGAGCTCTACCATCTCGACAGCGACTTCAACGAGATGAACGACCTCGCAGCCGAGCAGCCGGCCCGGCTGCAGGAGATGGTCAGGCGCTGGTTCTCGGAGGCCGGTGCCTGCCAGGTGCTGCCGATGAACGACACCTTGAACCGCTTCGTCAGCTCCAATCCCTACAGTGTCGCGGCGCGCCGCCACTGGGAGTTGCTGCCCGGGTGCGGACGTATCGCGCAAGCGGCTGCGCCCGACATACGCAACCGTTCGTACCGCATCACCGCCCATGTCGAGATGCCCGCGGGCGGGGCGAGCGGTGTGCTGATCGCGCAGGGCGATTGGTGCGGCGGCTACGCGCTGTACCTGCAGGACGGGCATCTGGTGCACGACTACAACTTTGTGAACCGGCACCACATCGTGCGCTCGACACGGCCTGTGCCGGCGGGCCGCTGCGAGCTCGCTTATGAGATGACCAAGACCGGTGAGTACCGCGGTGAAGGCACGCTCTTGATCAACGGCGAGCGTTGCGGCACCGTGGCGCTGCCGCAGACCTACCGTGCACAGTCTTCGTTCATAGGCCTGGAGATCGGCCGTGCGCCCAAACCTTCGGTCGGTGAATTCGAGGCGCCGTTCGCGTTCTCCGGCGTGCTGCACAAGGTCGTGTTTGAACTGGCGGATGACCAGGTCACCGACGCGGCCGGCGAACTGCGGGCGGCACTGCGCCAGCAGTGACTTGGGCTACCTGGCGGCGTGCAAACCCGCCACGCCCAGGCGCTGCTCGAGTTCGTGGCGCTTGACCTTGCCGGTGGTGCTGCGCGGGAACTCTTCCAGGCCGATGAAGACGACGTCTTTGGGCAGCTTGTAGCCGGCGATCTTGCCGCGGCACAGCGCTTTGACATCGTCGGCGCCCAGCGTTTCGTCTAGTCTGGCGACGAAGGCGACCGGCACCTCGCCCCAGCGCGCATCGGGGCGACGGACGACCACGGCCTCGAGCACCCGTGCGTCGGCGAGCAAGACCCGCTCGATCTCAGCCGGGTAGATGTTCTCGCCACCTGACTTGATCAGGTACTTGCGTCTATCGACGAAGTCCAGCGTGCCGTCGGGGTTGCGGACGAAGACATCGCCCATGTGGAACCAGCCTTGTCTGAAGTCCTGCGCGTTGGTCTCGTCGGCCGCCCAGTAGCCGCTGAACAGGCTGGGTCCGCGAAACGCCAGTTCGCCGGGCTGGCCGTCCTCGACCTCGACATCGTTCTCGTCGACCAGCTTGATCTGGCAGTGCGAGTTCTGTTGCTTGGACAGGCTCTCGGGCCAGACGCCGACCGCGATCGTGCCGCGGCTGGCCGGTGCGCCGCCGGTCTCGGTCGAACCGAAGGAGTTGCGAAACGGCGCCTGGTACAGCGTGGTGATGCGCGCAATCTGCGCCGCTGGCACCAGGTCGGCCATGCAGCCTATCGATCTCGCGCCCTTGGGCTGCAGCCCACTGCGGTCGAGTTCCTCGATCACGCGGTCGATCATCCCGGGCATCAGCGTGAGGTGGCCGATAAACTCGCGCGAAGTGATCTCGACCAGCTTCTCGACCTCGAGTCCGTCCATCACGATCACTTTGCCACCGCCCATCAAGGTGGCGTAGACCGTGTCGGTCGAGACCATGTGGAACATCGGCGCCCAGGCGATGAAGCTATCGCCGGGTTGGACCGTGCTGTCCAGCCTGGCGATCACGCTGCGAGCGATCATCGCGCGCTGGCTGATCAGCGCGCCCTTGGGCATGCCGGTGGTGCCGCTGGTGTAGAGGATCACCAGGCCGGTCTCGGGGTCCAGGTCCGGCGCCGCGGGGTCGGCCGCAGACGCCGGGCTGTTGGCCAGTGTTTCGTACGACAAGTCCAGGTCCACCGTCTGCGCGACGCCATGGTCTATCCGGCCGACCGCGTCGGCCTGGCGCGCCGAGTAAAACAAGATCCTGGGCGAGACCAGCCGTATGCAGTATTCGAGTTCGCTGTCGGACTGGCGCCAGTTCTGGCAGGCCAGCACCAGGCCGAGTTGGGCCGCGACCATCTCGAGCTCAGCGTATTCCAGCCGGTTCTCGGACAGGATCGCGATGCGGTCGCCACGCTGCAGACCCTGGGCCGACAGTGCGCCGGCGACACTGGCTACGCGCTGGGCCAGCGCGCGGTAGCTCAGCTGGCGGCCCTCGAACTCGAGCGCGACCCGGTCGGGGTGGCGCGCGACCTGTTGCTGGAACATCCCGCTGACGGTCAGTTGGCCGGCGCGCATGGGCAGTGGGGTGGTGTTCATGGGGCTGTGCATTGGCGTGTTGAGCCAGTCACTGTAGCCACGGCGCCGTCGCGCTGGTCTCGTCCGATTGGACGAGTTTTGTGTCCTGCCCAGCGAGGTCGACCCAGCCTGGAGATAGTCGGATCCGACGATTGCTGACCGAGCGGCAGCTTCGTAGCATCGCGGCGGGTCGGTTGCACCGACCCATCCCCACGAAACGGAGTCGATGATGTCCTTGCCCCACCGCCTGAAGGCGCTATTCTTTTTGGCTGGTGCCGCACTGCTGGTATCGCCCGCCGGTGCTGCCGACATCGCTTACCCCGACCGACCGGTGACCCTGGTGATGCCGTTTGCCGCAGGCGGCATGGGCGACGTGTTGGCACGGGTGTTGGCTGAACATCTGGCCAAGGAATGGAAGCAGCCCGTCGTCGTCGACAACCGGGCCGGCGCGGGCGGGATGATAGGCAACCAGTTTGTCGCCCGGTCGGCGCCCGACGGTTACACGCTGCTGCTGGGTATCAGCCAGTTGGTGCAGGCCCCGGCGCTCTACCCCAAGCTGCAGTACGACATTCAAAAGGATTTCGTGCCACTGGTTCGCATTGCCGGTGCGCTGTCGATCTTCGCGACCACCGATCCGCAGATCAAGTCGATGAAGGACTATGTCGGGCTGGCTTCGGCCAACCCGGGCAAGTACGGCTACGGCACCTACGGCGCCGGTACCTCGTCGCATGTCTATGCCGAGATCTTCAACTCGGCGCACAAGATCCGGACCACGCAGATTCCCTACAAGGGCGCAGCGCCGATGCTCAACGACATGTTGGGCGGCCAGGTGCTGGTGGCTTTCACCGACCTGGCCACCACCTTGCCGTTCATACGTTCGGGCAAGGTTCAGGTCTATGCGGTGGCCGGTCCGCGTCGCTCGGCCGTGCTGCCCGAGGTGCCAACCTTTGCCGAGCAGGGCTACAAGGGGCTGGATGTGGTCGGCTGGTACGGCACGTTCGCGCCCGCCAAGACGCCCAAAGAGGTGGTCGACAAGATCCGCGCGTCGCTCGACCGCGTGGTGCGCTTGCCCGAGGTGCAGGCCAAGCTCAGCGGCTTCGGGCTAGAGCCCGCGTCAGGTCCGATCGAGGACTTCTCGCTGCGCATCCAGTCCGACCTGGCGTACTGGAAGCAGATGGTGGTCGACCACAACATCAAGCTCGAACAGTGAGCGGCTGAAGCTGGCCAGGCCAAGGTGCCCGGACCCGTTTGCAACTTCGTCGATTTGGACGATGGCATGGCCATCGGCTGCGGTTATCGTCCCCAGCTTGTCTCAACCTCCATAGATTGCTCGCCATGAAACTCGATTCAACGATTTCCGCCGTCGTCACCGGTGGCGCCTCGGGCCTGGGCGCTGCCACTGCGCGTCGATTGGCCGCGGCTGGCGTCAAAGTCGCCTTGTTCGACCTCAACGCTGCCGCTGGCGAGGCGCTGGCCGCTCAAATCGGTGGCGTGTTCTGCCATGTCGACGTGACGAAGGAAGAGTCGGTCGACGCTGGTTTCGTCAAGGCGCGTGCGGCGATCGGCCAGGAACGCATCCTGGTCAATTGCGCCGGTACCGGCAACGCGATCAAGACCGCCAGCCGTGACAAGGTCACTGGCGAGATCCGGGCATTTCCGACCGCGAACTTCGAGCGCATCATCCAGATCAACCTGATCGGCACCTTTCGCTGCATCGCCAAGAGTGCGGCCGGCATGCTGAGCCTGCCGGCGCTCGACGGTGGTGAGCGTGGTGCGATCGTCAACACCGCCAGCGTCGCTGCGCAGGACGGTCAGATGGGCCAGGCCTCTTACTCGGCCAGCAAGGCCGGCGTCGTCGGCATGACGCTGCCGATCGCACGCGACCTGATGAGCGAAGGCATTCGCGTCAACACCATCCTGCCGGGTTTGTTCAACACGCCGCTGCTCCAAGGCGCGCCTGAGAACGTCAAGAACGCGCTGGCAGCCTCGGTGCCATTCCCGAAGCGCTTGGGTGACCCCGATGAGTATGCTGCGCTGGCCGAATTCATGGTCACCAACGGCTACTTCAACGGCGAAAGCGTTCGATTGGACGGTGCGATCCGGATGGCGCCTCGCTGAAAGACGCCTGCGCGAGACTGCAGGCAGTTCGATGATCCACTGACGGTTGTCAGGCCGTCGCCGCGTCGCTGCTCAGACCATTGCGCCTGCTGTTACGCCATGGCGTTCGGCTGGCCGGGGAGGGGCCTCGAGATGTGGGCAAGAACGGCGGCAGCGTTGCTGATGCTCTGGCTTGGTTCGGGTGTGGCGCAGCCCGAAGCTCACCGGCCTTGGCTGACGCCGCCGGTCGGTGCAGCTGACACGCCGCCTGCGCCTTGGCGAGTGCTGGGGCTGCCCAAGCAGAGCAAGCCCTACACGCGCTTCACGGTGCTCAGCCTCGAAGGCCAGCGGGTCTTGCGCGTCGAAGCGCAGGCCTCGTACGGCAACCTCGCGCATCCCCTGGTAGACCTGCCCGCCAGTGCGCACAAGCTGTCCTGGCGCTGGCGTCTCGACGAACCCAACCCGGCTTCCGACCTGCTGCACAAAGCCGGCGACGATTCGCCGGTCAAGGTCTGCGCGATGTTCGACCTGCCGCTGTCGGCATTGCCGTTCGTGGACCGCCAGCTGCTGCGAATCGCCCGCCTGAGCGCCGGCGAATATCTGCCATCGGCCAGCGTGTGCTATGTCTGGGACAGCCGTTTGAAGGCCGGAACCTCGCTCGACAATGCCTTCACCCGCCGGATCCGCGAGATCGTGCTGCGCGGACCCGATGCGCCGCTACACCAATGGGTCTCGGAGCAGCGTGACTTGGCGGCCGATTTCCTGCTGCTGTTCGGCGACGAAACCAGCACGGTGCCGCCGCTGGTGGGGGTGGCGATAGGCGCTGACGCCGACAACACCCAGACCCGCAGCGTGGCGTTCGTCGCTTCGATCACGCTCGAGTGATCGCCGCCGAGTGGTTTTGGCTTGTCAGTGCCCGCCGACGACCATCGGGACTTCTTGCGCTGGCGGCGTGTTGCGACTGCGTCCGGCACGCACCAGGCCATCGATCATCACCATGCCCACGCCTGGGATGTCGCCCAGCGCAACGCTCTCGAGCAGGGTGCGGCCGGCGGTGTGCTGGGCCCGGTCCATGAAGACGAAATCGGCGTCGCGTCCGACTTCGATCAGCCCGCAGTTGAGTTTGCGCAGCCTGGCGGTGTTGCCGGTGGCAAAGCAGAACACCAGTTCGGCCGGAATCCGGCCCAGGCTGGCCAGCAGCGCGATCAGGCGCAGCATGCCCAGCGGCTGCACGCCCGAGCCTGCGGGTGAGTCGGTGCCCAGGATCACCCGGTGCGGGCATTTGAGCTGCAGCGCAGCCTGCGCGGCGGCGATCGCCACCCGCTCGTTGCCGTTGTGAACGATCTCGATCGCACGGCTGGATTTCTCGCACAGCTCGCAAACATGGGCTTCGGACAACGATGTGTGGCCGCCGTTGATGTGGCCGATCACGTCGGCGTCGGCCTCAAGCACCACGTCCTTGTCGATCAGTCCCGATCCTGGGATGCTGGGGCCGCCGGTGTGGATGGTGCTCTGAATGCCATGCTTGCGCGCCCAAGCCACCATCTCCTTGGCTTCGTAGCCGGCCTTGACCGAACCCAGCCCGACCTCGCCCAGCAGCGTGACACCGGCCGCAGCGAGCTCGGCGAAGTCGCTCTCGACCATGCCTTTCTCGATGATCGGCGCGCCGGCCAGCACCTTGACGCCGCCAGGGCGGAAGTTGTCGAAAGCGCGCTGCGCCGTGATCGCCAGCGCTTTCAGTCCAACGATGTCCTTGGGCCGGCCGGGCAGATGCACTTCGCCGGCTGAGATCATCGTCGTCACGCCGCCGTGCATGCTGCTGTCGATCCAACCGATCTGGCCTTGGCGTGGCGTCCAGTCGCCGAAAACCGGGTGCACATGGCTGTCGATCAGGCCGGGCGCGACGCAGGTACCGCAGGCATCGATCAAGGTATCGGGCTCGGCCGTGTCGCAGTCTTTCTCGCGGCCCACCGCGGTGATGATGCCGTCCACCACGACGACGGTGTCGGCGTCCAGGATCGGGCGGTCGATGTCGCCCGAGAGCATCAGGCCGATGTTGCGGATCACCACTTTGCCTGATTTACCACCTGCTGCGACATCGGCCATGTTCACCACTCCAGAGTTTGTTGTGCCGCAGGCTACAGCAAGATCGGCGCCGGCTCAAGCGCCAGCCTTGTCCAACGTGGTGTGAGCCTGAACGGGGCGCGCGTTTCCAACGAGAAATGAGCCTGAGGGCGGGCCGGTGAGGATGTAGCGAGGGATGGGTTGATCATCACAAGGATGGTGATCAACATGGACGAGACAAGGCTGCGCACGATCGAGCAGTTGGAGGAATTCCTCAAGGCGACGCCCGA
>CAMCTC010000006.1 GCA_945878355.1 Bordetella parapertussis
GCGAGTTGGCGGACCTCGGCGATCGACCGTGCGAGCTTGACGCCACCGCCCTTGCCGCGGCCGCCGGCATGGATCTGGGCTTTGACGACCCAGACGGCACCGCCGAGCTTTTGCGCGGCTTCGACCGCTTCTTGCACCGTGAACGCGGCAATGCCTCGCGGCACCGGTACGCCGAACTGGCGCAGGATGTCTTTGGCCTGGTATTCGTGGATCTTCAAAGCGGACTCCTGAGGATGAGGGATGGGATGGTGGGTCGATGGCCTGAGCACTGGCTGAATTGTCAGGAGGCTTGGGTTCGGTCGTGGTTTCAGCCCGACGCGGCCTCCAGGCCGCTGTCGAAGTGCGCGCGCATCAAGCGCGCTGCCGCCTCTGGCTGTCGGGCGGCGATCGCCGCCATCACCGCGCGGTGCTCGGCCAGCGATTCGGCCAATCTGCCTTGCTTGAACAGTGAGAGCTGGCGGTTGAGCTTCATGACCTTGCGCAAGTCCTGGACGATCTGGGCGCTCCAGCGGTTGCCGGCCAGCGCCAGCAGCCTGAGGTGGAATTCCTCGTTGGTTGCAAAAAATGCGTCACGCTGTTGCACCTGGGATTCGAGCCTATCGTGCAAGGCTTGCAGCTCAGCGATGTCGGCATCGGTGGCCTGGGCTGCGGCGCGGCCGGCCGCGTCGGCCTCGAGCAGCGCCATCAGGTGGTAGACCTGCGACACATCGCTGCTCGACATCTCGGTGACATAGGCGCCGCGCCGCAGCTTCATCGTCACCAGGCCTTCGACGGCCAGCACCTTGAGCGCCTCACGCAGTGGCGTTCGGCTGATGCCGTACTCGGCGGCGATTCTCTGCTCGTCGATCCAGCCGCCTGGTTCGATCTCGCGGTTGAAGATTTTCTGCCGCAAACGCTCTGCCACATCCTGGTACAGGGCGCGGGCGTGAAGCGGTTGACGCTCGGTCGGTGATGCGGTGGCGGGCAAAGGTCTCTCGAGCGGTCGCTGCGGCAAGTCCATCGCGGCCATGTCAGCTTGGCGAAAATTTTGAATTTATAATTATACGCCCATGTATCATGTCGAACAACAGGCCGGGTTTGTCCCAAAGCCCAGTCCGCACCGCCACCTCACGAGGATCTCTTCATGCCGACCAGCACCCCGAAAGACGCCGAGTTCCAGACCGCCACGCTGGCCCAATGGGCGCGTGCCGCCGCCAAATCGGCGCCGGATGGCGACCTGGCGGCGCTGAACTGGATCACGCCTGAGGGCTTGACCGTCAAGCCGCTGTACACCTCGGCCGACACCGCCGACCTGCAGCACGCCGACACGCTGCCGGGCTTCGAGCCTTTCATCCGCGGCCCGCAGGCCACGATGTACGCAGTGCGTCCTTGGACGATCCGCCAGTACGCGGGTTTTTCCACCGCCGAGGAGAGCAACGCTTTCTACCGCAAAGCGCTTGCGGCTGGCGGCCAGGGGGTGAGCGTGGCCTTCGATCTGGCCACGCACCGCGGCTATGACAGCGACCACCCGCGTGTCACTGGCGATGTCGGCAAGGCCGGCGTGGCGATCGACTCGGTCGAGGACATGAAGATCTTGTTCGACCGGATTCCGCTCGACAAGGTGTCGGTGTCGATGACGATGAACGGCGCGGTATTGCCGGTGCTCGCCGGTTATGTGGTCGCCGCTGAAGAGCAAGGCGTGCCACAAGACCAGCTCAGCGGGACGATCCAGAACGACATCCTCAAAGAGTTCATGGTGCGCAACACCTACATCTACCCGCCCGAGCCGAGCATGAGGATCATCGGCGACATCATCGAGTACACGGCACAGAAGATGCCCAAGTTCAACTCGATCAGCATTTCGGGCTACCACATGCAGGAAGCCGGCGCGAACCAAGCACTGGAACTGGCCTTCACGCTGGCCGACGGCAAGGAATACGTCAAGACCGCGCTGGCCAAGGGCCTGGACGTCGACGGCTTTGCCGGGCGGCTGAGTTTTTTCTGGGCCATCGGGATGAACTTCTATCTCGAGATCGCCAAGATGCGCGCCGCGCGCCTGCTGTGGTGCCGGATCATGAAGGGCTTCGATGCCAAGAACCCGAAGAGCCTGATGCTGCGCACCCATTGCCAGACCTCGGGCTGGAGCCTGACCGAGCAGGATCCGTACAACAACGTCGTGCGCACGACGGTCGAGGCGATGGCTGCGGTCTTCGGTGGCACGCAGAGCCTGCACACGAATAGTTTCGATGAGGCGATCGCGCTGCCGACCGAGTTCTCGTCGCGCATTGCCCGCAACACCCAGCTGATCATCCAGGAAGAGACCCATATCAGCAGCGTCGTCGACCCCTGGGCTGGCAGCTACATGATGGAAAAGCTCACGCAGGACATGGCCGACGCGGCCTGGGCGATCATCGAGGAGGTCGAAGCGCTGGGCGGCATGACCCGGGCGGTCGACAGCGGCTGGGCCAAGCTGAAGATCGAGGCCAGCGCGGCCGAAAAACAGGCCCGCATCGACTCGGGCCGCGATGTGATCGTCGGTGTCAACAAGTACAAGCTCGAGACCCAGGACGCGGTCGACTCGCGCGAGGTCGACAACGTGATGGTTCGCGACGGCCAGATCGCCCGGCTTCAGCAGATCAAGGCCAGCCGCGACAGCGCTGCGGTTCAGCAATCGCTGGCCGCACTGACCGATGCCGCGCAGTCGGGCCAGGGCAACCTGCTGGCGCTGTGCATCGCCGCGATGCGCTTGCGCGCGACGGTCGGCGAGGTCAGCGACGCGCTTGAGGCGGTGTACGGCCGCCACCGTGCCGACATCCAGAAGGTCACCGGCGTCTACGCAGCGGCTTACGACAGCGCCGAGGGTTGGGACAAGTTGAAGGCCGAGATCGCCCAATTCGCCGACGTCGAGGGTCGGCGCCCGCGGGTGATGATCGCCAAGCTCGGCCAGGACGGCCATGACCGCGGCGCCAAGGTCGTCGCGACAGCTTTCGCCGATCTGGGCTTTGACGTCGACATGGGCCCGCTGTTCCAGACCCCCGAGGAATGCGCTCGCCAGGCGATCGAGAACGATGTCCACGCGGTCGGCATCTCGACGCTGGCCGCTGGCCACAAGACCTTGGTGCCAGCGATCATCGCCGCGCTCAAGGACCAGGGCGCTGACGACATCATCGTTTTCGTCGGCGGCGTGATTCCGCGCCAGGACTACGGCTTTCTCTACGACGCCGGCGTCAAAGGTATTTACGGCCCGGGCACGCCGATTCCCGTCAGCGCCAAGGACGTTCTCGAGCAGATCCGGGCGGCGCAGAATGCTTGAGCGATCGACAGTTGCTGTGTTACCGTAATACCGTATTTCATCCTGGAGGCTGTGATGGCGATCTCGGTGCGCATGGACCCCTTGCTCGAACAGGCATTGACTTTGGCGGCCAAGCGTCTGGGCGTGACCAAGTCGCAGTTCATCATTGACGCTGTTGAGCGCGCTTTGGGGCGAAAGAACAGCTTTGAGTTGATGCAGCGTTTGCGGGCCGAAGAGGCCCGGGCCGGCCAGCCCCTTGGCGAAGCGTTCAAAGGCATAGAGCAAGCCTACGACACCGACGCATCACGTCAGCACCTGCTCGACCAACTTCAGGACAAGTACCGTGCAGGCCGCATTGGTTGACGCCGGGCCGATGGTGGCCTTGTTCGGCAGCGTACAGCCTGAGCAAGCCCGCTACCAGGCGATGTTCAAGCAAGCAGCGCTGGAGGCGTGGTCGCTGGCGACCACATGGCCATGCATCGTCGAAGCCAGTTACCTGATCATGCCGCCGCAGCGCTTTGCCTTGCTGCGATGGGTGGCTGAAGGAGGGGTGTCGGTCTTTCCGTTCGACCCGCAAGATCTGGAACCTATGCTCACGCTGATGCGCTGCTATACCGAGACGCCGCGTACGCAGATGGATCTGGCCGATGCGTCGCTGGTGTGGTTGGCCTCAGACACCGGGATTGCCCGGGTGATGACGATGGACGTGCGCGACTTTTCGCGCTACCGACTGGCCGATGGCCGGTCCTTCGAGATCCTCTAGCCCATGATGCTCAACGCCTGTGCGATGCAGGACCTGGCGCTGGCGCCGGCCAGCGAGGACGACTTCGAGGGACTGCTGTCTCTGCGTCTGGCGGCGATGCGCGAGAGCCTGCAACGTGTGGGCCGTTTCGACCCGCAGCGCGCGCGCGAGCGCTTGAGCCGGGCTTTCGAGCCAGCGCACAGTCGCCACATCCTGCTGGCCGGCGAATCGGTGGGCTTCGTCGTGGTCTTGCCGATGGTCGACCATCTGCTGCTCGACCACCTCTATGTCGCGCCGCAGGCGCAAGGCCGCGGCATTGGCAGTTGGGTGATGGCCCAGGTGCTGGTCGAGGCCGATCGTTTGCCGCTGCCGGTGCGGGTGACCGCACTCAAACTCAGCGACGCCAACCGCTTTTACCAGCGCCATGGCTTCGTGCTGCAACTGGCCAGCGAGTGGGATATGCACTACCTTCGACCTGCACAGGCGGGCCTCGATGTCTGAGGCCACGCTGCCAGAACCTGACCAGGCGCTGTTCGACGCCGTCGTCGGCGCGCCCGGCCCGCGCCAGCGCCGTGCGGTGGCCAAGGCCATCACGCTGCTCGAATCGACCCGCGCAGACCACCGCTTGCGCGCCGATGCGCTGCTCAACGCGCTGCTGCCGGCCAGCGGGGGCTCGTTCCGGCTGGGGCTCAGCGGTGTGCCAGGCGTGGGCAAGAGCACTTTCATCGAGGCCTTGGGCCTGTACCTGATCGCCCAGGGCCACCGTGTCGCGGTGCTGGCGGTCGACCCATCGTCGTCGTTGAGCGGTGGGTCGATCCTGGGCGACAAGACCCGAATGGAACAGCTCTCGGTGCACGAGCAGGCCTATATCCGTCCCAGCCCAGCCAGCGGCACGCTGGGCGGCGTGGCCGAGAAGACACGCGAGGCGATGCTGGTCTGCGAGGCCGCAGGCTACGACATCGTGATCGTCGAGACCGTCGGTGTCGGCCAGAGCGAGATTGCGGTTGCCGGCATGGCCGACATGTTTGTGCTGATGCAGTTGCCCAACGCCGGTGACGACCTGCAAGCCATCAAGAAAGGCGTGATGGAGTTGGCGGACCTGGTGGTGATCAACAAGGCTGACATCGACGAGGCCGCGGCCACCCGCGCGCGGGCTCAGATCAGCTCGTCGCTGCGACTGATCGCCAGCACTGGCGCGCAAGGCCATGCCGCGCATCACGACCCCCAAGCTGCCGAAGTCTGGCAGCCCCAGGTGCTGCAACTCAGCGCGCTCAAGGGCTCGGGCTTGCCTGACTTCTGGTCTGCCGTCAGCCGATTTCGAGCGCTGCAGACCGCCGGTGGTCGCTTGGCCGAGCGCCGCCATGCGCAGGACCAGGCATGGATGTGGGCCTTGATAGAAACCGGCCTGAAGCGCCGATTCAAGACCCATCCTGCCGTGCAATCGGCGCTGCCGGTGATCAGCCACGAGGTGCATGCCGGCCGCGTCGCGGCTTCGGTGGCCGCGCGCCGCTTGCTGGACCTGTTCCATTGAACTGTCATTCCAATCCACCCGACGAAACATCATGACCGAGGACCACCATGCATGACAACCAACAAAAGCTAGAAGCCATGCGCGCCCAGGCCCGCCTGGGCGGCGGCGACAAGCGCATCGCCGCGCAGCACGCCAAGGGCAAGCTCACGGCGCGCGAGCGACTCGAACTGCTGCTCGACGAAGGCACTTTCGAAGAGTGGGACATGTTCGTCGAGCACCGCTGCACCGACTTCGGCATGGAAGACAACAAGATTCGCGGCGACGGCGTCGTCACCGGCTACGGCATGATCAATGGCCGGCTGGTCTTCGTCTTCAGCCAGGACTTCACCGTCTTTGGCGGTGCGCTGTCCGAGGCCCATGCTGAGAAGATCTGCAAGGTGATGGACCAGGCGATGAAGGTTGGCGCGCCGGTGATCGGCATCAACGATTCAGGCGGTGCTCGGATCCAGGAGGGAGTCGCTTCTCTGGGTGGTTATGCCGATGTATTCCAGCGCAATGTGATGGCCAGCGGTGTGATCCCGCAGATCAGCCTGATCATGGGACCATGCGCGGGCGGTGCGGTGTACTCGCCGGCGATGACCGATTTCATCTTCATGGTCAAGGACTCGAGCTATATGTTCGTCACTGGCCCCGAAGTCGTCAAGACGGTGACGCACGAGGAGGTCACCGCTGAAGAACTCGGCGGCGCCAGCACCCACACCACCAAGAGCGGCGTCGCCGACCTGGCGTTCGACAACGACGTCGAAGCGATCCTGATGCTGCGTCGGTTCTACAACTACCTGCCGCTGAACAACCGCGAGAAGCCGCCGGTTCGCCTCAGCGGCGACCGCGCCGACCGGCTCGACCACTCGCTCGACACGCTCGTCCCCGACAACCCGAACAAGCCCTACGACATCAAGGAGTTGATCTTCAAGGTGGTCGACGACGGCGACTTCTTCGAACTGCAGAGCGATTACGCCAAGAACATCGTGATCGGCCTGGGCCGGATGGAAGGCCAGACGGTGGGGCTGGTCGCCAACAACCCGCAGGTGTTGGCGGGCTGCCTGGACATCAAGAGCAGCATCAAGGCCGCGCGCTTTGTGCGTTTTTGTGATGCATTCAACATTCCGGTAGTGACCTTCGTCGACGTGCCCGGCTTCATGCCTGGCACCAGCCAGGAGTACGGCGGCATCATCAAACACGGTGCCAAGCTGCTGTATGCCTACGCTGAGTGCACCGTGCCCAAGGTCACGGTGATCACCCGCAAGGCCTATGGCGGCGCTTACGACGTGATGAGTTCCAAACACTTGCGAGGCGATGTCAACTTCGCCTGGCCGAACGCCGAGATCGCGGTGATGGGCGCCAAGGGCGCGGTCGAGATCATCTTCCGCGAGGACAAGGGCGATCCGGTCAAGCTCGCTGCCCGCGAGGCCGAGTACAAGGCCCGCTTCGCCAACCCGTTTGTCGCCGGCAGCCGAGGCTTCATCGACGACGTGATCCAGCCGCACGAGACACGCAAACGGATCTGCCGCTCGCTGGTGATGCTGCGCGACAAGAAGCTCGAAAACCCCTGGCGCAAGCACGGCAATATCCCGTTATGACCCACCCCCGAAGCGCCTCCGGCGCCTCCCCCTCAAGGGGGCGATGCCAGTGGCCCGGCAGAGCCGGTTCCACGGCGTCCGCTTGCGGGCGCCACATTCATGTGACGGCGGCCTTGGCCGCCAGGGACGACTGTTATGTTTAGCCAAATACTGATTGCCAATCGCGGTGTCAACGGCCCGCAGGCCGTTGCGGCGCAGCCAAATCGCCTGGTGCGCGCAGCGCACGCAGGCGATCTCACCCCGATGGAGACAAGCTATGTTTGACAAGATATTGATCGCCAATCGGGGTGAGATCGCCTGCCGCGTCATCAAGGCCGCGAAGAAGATGGGCATCGCCACCGTGGCGGTGTACTCCGAGGCCGACCGGGATGCCCGCCATGTGGCGCTGGCTGACGAGGCGGTGTTCATCGGCGCAGCGCCCAGCCGCGAGAGCTATCTGGTGGCCGACAAGATCATCGCCGCTTGCAAAGCCACTGGCGCGCAAGCCGTGCATCCGGGCTACGGCTTCTTGTCCGAGAACGAAGCCTTTGCGCGCCGGGTCGAGGAAGAGGGCATTGTCTTCATCGGTCCCAAGCACCACAGCATCGCTGCGATGGGCGACAAGATCGCGTCCAAGAAGCTGGCCAACGCGGCTCGGGTCAACACGATCCCGGGTTGGAACGAAGCGATCGAGTTGCCTGAGCGTGCCGTCGAGATCGCCCGCGACATCGGCTATCCGGTGATGATCAAGGCCAGCGCCGGCGGCGGTGGCAAAGGCCTGCGCGTGGCGTTCAACGACAAAGAGGCTTTCGAGGGTTTCAGCGCTTGCCGCAACGAAGCCCGCAACAGCTTTGGCGACGACCGGGTGTTCATCGAGAAGTTCGTCGAGAGCCCGCGCCACATCGAAATCCAGGTGCTGGGCGACGCCTTCGGCAACATCGTCTACCTGCACGAGCGCGAGTGTTCGATCCAGCGCCGGCACCAGAAGGTGATCGAGGAGGCGCCGTCGCCTTTCATCAGCGAAGCCACCCGCAAGGCGATGGGCGAGCAGGCTGTCGCGCTGGCTCGGGCCGTGAGCTACCAGAGCGCGGGCACGGTGGAGTTCGTGGTCGGCCGTGACCAGAGCTTCTACTTCCTCGAGATGAACACCCGGCTCCAGGTCGAGCACCCGGTGACCGAATCGATCACCGGCATCGACCTGGTCGAGCAGATGATCCGTGTCGCTGCGGGTGAGAAGCTCGGCTTCACGCAGGACCAGATCCCGCGCCGTGGCTGGGCCATGGAGTGCCGCATCAATGCCGAAGATCCGTTCCGCGGCTTCCTGCCGTCGACCGGCCGTCTGGTGCGCTACCAGCCACCGACCACCACGATGGAGGCGTCGAGCCCGGTGCCCGAGGGTGGCGGCGTTCGGGTCGACACCGGTGTCGAGGAGGGTGGCGAGATCCCGATGCACTACGACTCGATGATCGCCAAGCTGATCGTCCATGGCGTGGACCGGCTCGACGCGATCGCCAAGATGCGCGAGGCGCTCAACGGGTTTGTGATCCGCGGCGTTGCGAGCAACATCCCGTTCCAGAGCGCGCTGCTGGCGCATCCGCAGTTCGTCTCGGGTGACTTCAACACCGGTTTCATCGCCGAGCATTACCCCCAGGGCTTCCGCGCCGAGGACGTGCCGCACGACGACCCTGATTTTCTGGCCGTGCTGGCCGCTGCCGCCTACCGGCTCTACCGCGAGCGCGCGGCTGGCATCAGCGGCCAGATGCCCGGGCACGGCGTGCAGATCGGCGATCAGTTCGTCGTCGTTATCAAGGGCCTTGCAGGCGCGCACCGCCATGTGCCGGTGCGGATCAACGCCGGCTCGCCGATGACCGTGACGGTCGACGGCGCCAAGCCTTATGTGATCAGCGCCGACTGGAGCTTCGGCGGCATCCGTGTCGCCGGCCAATGCAATGGCCACGATTTCACCGCCCAGGTCGAGCGCCAGGGCCTGTGGTACCGGGTCTCGCACAACGGCCTGGCGATCGAGGCCCAGGTGATGGGTGTGCGTGCGGCCGAACTGCTGCGCATGATGCCTTTCAAGGCGCCGGCCGACATGAGCAAGTTCCTGCTCTCACCGATGCCCGGCCTGCTGGTGCAAGTGGCTGTCAAGCCAGGCCAGGTGGTGCAGGCCGGCGAGCGGCTGGCGGTGATCGAAGCGATGAAGATGGAGAACATCCTCACCGCACTGCACGACGGTACCGTCGCCGAAGTGCTGGCGACCCAGGGCGAGAGCCTGTCGGTCGACCAGCCCATCATCTCTTTCGCCTGAACCCGCCATGAACCAAAAACCCTTCCGCATCCTCGGCATCCAGCAGATCGCCATCGGGGGCCCTGACAAGCAAAAGCTGCGCAGCCTGTGGGTCGACATGCTGGGCTTGACGGTCAAGAGCACGTTTGTCTCCGAACGCGAGAACGTCGACGAAGACATCTGCGCGCTGGGCGTTGGCCCGACCGCGGTCGAGGTCGACCTGATGCAGCCGATCGACCCCGACAAGAAGCCGGCAGTGCACACCACGCCGCTCAACCATGTCGGCCTGTGGGTCGACGATCTGGTCGTCGCGGTCGACTGGATGACTGCCAACGGTGTGAGGTTCGCCCCGGGCGGCATCCGCAAAGGCGCTGCCGGCCACGACATCACCTTCATCCACCCCAAGGGCAACGAGCAGTTTCCGCTCAGCGGTGAGGGCGTGTTGATCGAGTTGGTCCAGGCGCCGCCCGAGGTCATCGCCGCACTGGCTTAGCGCCCTTGTCCAGGCTGCTCGATCAACGCTCCCTGAAAGCGTTCTCTTTCAGCGCGATCAGCGGCTTGGACAGAAACTGCAGGATCGTTCGCTTGCCGGTGACGATGTCGATCTGCGCCTGCATGCCGGGGATGATTGACAGCTTCTTGTCGATCGCTTCGATCACCGGCGTCTTGGTTTCGATCCGCACCTGGTAGAAGGCCTCGCCCTTCTCGTTGGGCACTGCGTCGGCGCTGATGTTGACGACCTGGCCCTCCATCGAGCCGAAGATCGCGTAGTCGAAAGCGGTGATCTTGACGTTGGCGTTCTGGCCGATCTTGGTGAAACCGATGTCCTTGGGTTGCACCAGCGCCTCGACCACCAGTTTGTCGTCGCCTGGGACGATCTCGAGGATCGCGTCGCCGGGCTTGACGATGCCACCGATCGTCGAGACGAACACCCGGTTGACGATGCCCTTCATCGGCGCCTTGATCTCGGTTCGCGCCACCCGGTCGGCCAGTGCAGGCATCGACTGCTGCATCGCGTTGAGGTCGCCCATCGTGCGGTTCAGGTCGGCCAGGGTCTCTGAGCGGAACTGGCCCAGTGTGGCATCGCGGCGCGCTCGCATCTCGACGATCGCTGATCGCACCCGCTCTATCGTCACCGGCGCCAACTCGGCGCGGGCTTCGAGCTCGGACACGCTGCGGTCGATTCGCACCAGTTCGAGCCTGGGTTCCAACCCGCGCTCGACCATCTTGGCCACCGTCTCGCGTTCCTCGCGCCCCAACGCCAGTCCCTGGCGCGCCGACTTCAGCGTGATCTGAGCCTCTTGCAACTCGCGCTGCTTTTGCTCGATCTGGGCGTCGAGCACGCCGATCTGCGAGGCCTGCTCGACCTGCTTGCCGAGATAGGCCGCCGTCTCGGCCGCCATCACCTCGGGCGCGTGCCGGCTCACATCCTGGCTGAACCTGGGTTTACTGCCGTTGGCCTGGGCGTTCAGCCGCGAGGCTCTTGCGTCTAGCGCCAGCAGTTGCTGGAAGCGGGACTGCTTCTCGGCGTCGTGCTGTACCGTCGACAGCGCCACCAGCTTGTCGCCGGCGTTGACCAGCTGGCCCGGTTTGGCCAGGATCTCGGCAACGATGCCGCCTTCGAGGTTCTGGATCACCTGCAGCTTGGCCGAAGGGATCACGCGGCCATCGGCGCGCGTGACGGTGTCGATCTCGGAAATCGCGGCCCAGGCGAACAGCACCGCAAACAGGATGGCGATGAGCCACAGCAGCCACAGCGAGGCCATGCGCAGCTGGCCGCGCTTGTTGCCGCTGGCCACCACGGTGGCGTCGCTGTCTCTGCGGTCGGTCCAGCGGGCGGGCTTGTCTTGCATGGTCTTGGGCATCTTGTCCGATTCTCAGGCCACGGTCATCGCGTTGGTGGCTGCTGCTTGGGCCTGGGCTTGAGCTGCGGCCTGCGCGCGCACCAGTTCTTCAGGCGTTCCCTGCATCGCGACCCGGCCTTGCTCGATCACGATGATCTTGTTGACCAGCTGCAGCATCGTGCTCTTGTGGGTGATGGTCACGAAGGTGCGGCCCTGCAGCTCCTGTTTCAGTCGTTGCAGCAGCTGGGCTTCGGCGGCCATGTCCATCGCGCTGGTGGCCTCGTCGAACAGCAGCACCGCCGGCTTGCCCAGCAGCGCGCGGGCGATCGCCACGGCCTGGCGTTGGCCGCCCGACAAGCCCTCGCCGCGCTCGCCCAAGCGCAGGCCGTAGCCCTCGGGGTGCTGTCGCACAAAGTCTTCAACCCCGGCCAGCTGCGCGGCGTGCAGGATCTCGGCGTCGCTCGGGAAATGCCCGCCCAGCGCGATGTTCTGCTTGATCGTGCCGCCGAGCAGCCAGACGTCTTGCAACACCACGCCGAGCGCGCTGCGCAGGTCGGCCGGGTCGATCTGGCGAACATCGACGCCGTCGATCAGCACCGCACCCGAATCGGGCCGGAACAGCCCCAGCACCAGCTTGGACACCGTCGTCTTGCCCGACCCCACTTTGCCGATGATCGCCACCCGCTCGCCCGGCTGGATCTGGAATGACACGTCTTGCAGCGTCGGCCGCGATGCGCCGGGGTAGCTGAAGGTGACGTTGCGGAATTCGATCGCGCCCTTGAACTCGGGCCTGGCCATGAACACCGCGCCGGGCTGGTGCTCGCGCTCCTGTGCCATCACCTTGGACAGCGCGCGGTAACTGACAAAAGTCTGGTTCATCCGCGTCAGCAACTGGGTGATCTGGGCCATCGGCGCGATCGCCCGGCCCGCCAGGATGGTGCAGGCGATGATCGCGCCAAAGCCAAGCTGGCCTTGCTGCACCAGCAGCGCGCCGACCGTGACCACCGCGACCTGGACGAACTGTTGCGCCATGCTCGCCACATTGGCCGCCAACTGCGCCAGCATGCGCGACTTCAGACCGATGTGCGACTGGTGCGTCACCGCATCCTGCCAACGCCTGCGCATCTGCGCGCCTGCGCCCAGCGACTTGATGGTCTCCAAACCGCTCAAGGTCTCGACCAAGATCGCCTGCTTGTGGTGGCCGTCTTCCTGCGATTCCTTGGTCAGTCGTTTGAGCTGCGGCTGCACCGCCAGCCCAGCGAGCACCATCACCGGGATTGCCGCCATCGGCACCCAGACCATCGGCCCGCCGATCAGGTAGATGATGAACAGGAACAGCAGCGCGAACGGCACGTCGATGAAGGTCGTCAGCGTCGCCGAGGTCAGGAAGTCGCGGATCGACTCGAACTCCTTGAGCGTGCTCGCCAACGCGCCGGTGCTGCCGCGCCGCGACTGCATCCGCGCGTCCAGGATCTGCTCGAACAACGCGTCGGCGATCGCCGAATCGGCCTTGGCACTGGCCAGGTCAAGAAAATAGCCGCGCAGCGTGCGGATCAGGAAGTCGCTGACGAAGATGATCGACACCCCGATCAGCAGCGCGATCAGCGTGTCGATCGCGTTGTTCGGGATCACCTTGTCGTAGACGATCATCGAGAACACCGAGCTCGCGATCGCGAACACATTGACCAGCAGCGCGGCCAATGCCACCTGCACATAGACCCAGCGGCTGCGCAGGATTGGGCCCCAGAACCAGTGGCCGTGCCGGCCGCTGGCATGGGTGGCGCCAGTGCCTTCCTCAGCGCCATTCAGCGACTGCGACAGTTCTCGGCGCAGCAGGCTGATCGTCGCGCCATTGAGCCGCGCCAGCAGCGCGTCCAGCGCCATCGTGCGGGGCCGGTCCGACAACTCGGGGTCGACCACCAGCACCGTGGCGTTGTCCTGCTGCGCCAGCACCGCCAGCGCCGATCCGGCATGGGTCTGGCACAGCGCAGGCAGCGCTGGCAGCTCGCCTTGCGCTGGTTCTACGCGGCCAGTCTCGGTGTCGTAACCCAGACTGTCAGCGGCCTCAAGCAAGGTGTCCTGGGTCCACAACCCCTGGCCGTGCGCCACGCGCGATCGCAGCGAGGCCGACGACATCGCCTGGTCATGATAGGCCAGCACCGCCCGCAGACAGGCTTCCAGCGGGTCGTAAGGCGTGTGCCGGGGGGTGCTGGTCTGCGGACTTGCCGCGTTCTCGGTCATCAGGCTATTCCTTGCGGGCCGCAGCCCCGATGTCAAACAGCGGTGTCAGTTCCATTGCCAGGTGCAGCAGCCGGTGGCGTGCCAGCGCATGGTCGACCACACCGTCAATCAGGTCGTGGCCGGCGCTGTAGAGCTCCTCCTGCGCGCGCAGCAGGTCGAGCAAGGTGCCGCGGCGGAACGCGAACTGCTCGCGCACGGCCTCGAAGGCCGATGCCGCGACCTGCACTGCGTCTCGCCGGGCGGTGATCAGCGCGTCGGTGTAGCGCGCATCCGCCAAGGTCTGGCCGATCGCGCGTTCGAGTTGGCGCCTGAGGTTGTCGAGCTCGAGTCGCGACTCCACCGCCCGTTGCTCGGCCTGGTTCTTGCGCGCGGTTTCGGCGCCGCCGGAGTAGAAGTTTTGCCGCACCACTAGGCCGAGGGTTCTGTCCACGCCAGGCTGGGCGCCACCGCCGATGTCGCGCCGGGTGGCACTGGCCTCGAGGTTCAGGCTGGGCAGCATTGAAGCGGCAGCGGACTTGGCGTCGTGGCCGGCTGCCAGGCTCTGCGCCAGCGCCTCGGCATAGCTGGCGTTGCGCAGGATCAGCGCCTCGGCGTCATCGAAGCGGTTCAGGTCCAGCGCCACGGACTCGGGCAACGCCAGATCAGCCGCAGGCGCGTTGCCAAAGGTTTCGCGGTAGCTCGCCTCCGTGGTCTTGAGCCGGCTCTGCGCCGCCACCAGCGCGGCCTGGGCATCGGACAGGCGCGCCTTGGCGCGCAGCACGTCGCTCCTGGAACTGCCGCCGAGCTGCTCACGCTCCTCGATGAAGCTCAGGATTTGTTGTCTCGACAGCCGATTCACCTCGGCCAGCTTGAGCAGTTGTCGGGTGCGAAACACCTCGTGCCAGGCGCTGACCGCACGCAGCACCAGCTCGCTTCGTTTGGCCTCGGACTTGGCATCGGCGGCGCTCTCGCGTGCGCGCTGGGCATCGACGCGGCCACTGACCGCGCCGAAGTCGTACAGCATCTGGCGCGCGGTGATCCCCAAGGACTTGGAGTTGTCCTGGTGCGCCGGCAGGACGATCCAGGGTTTGTTGACTGGGTCGTTGCGGCGCTGCCCGGTGTCGATGTTGGCCGAGACCTGGGGCAGGTAGCCGGCAAAGGCCTCGCGGGTCGCAAAACCCGCGGTCAGCTTTTGTTCGCTGCTGAGCCGGACCTCGGGGTGCGCCAGCACCGCGGCCCGGATCTGCGGCCTGATGCTGGTCAGCGGCGGCCGGTCGGGTGTCGAGCCGGTCCAGCTGATGGCCTGGTTCAAGAAGCCGATCAGTTGGTCAGCCACGCCGTGCACGCGCAACTGCTCGACATTGGCCTTCGGTGCCGCATCAGCGGCGATCGCATGCCCCTGCCAGCTGCAGACGCTCACCGCGATAAAAAAAGCCCCCCGGAGGGGGCGTTTGAACAGAGGCATCAGTTCAGGGACCGGTGAAGATCAGCGAGGCCGGAATCAGGTTCGTCACGTCGCCGCCAAAATCCATCGCGACGACGCTGCTCAGGCTGGTCGTGCCCTTGGCGGCGTCGGTGTCGTACTGGATCATCAGGTGGGTCAGGTCGCTCGCCTTGTCATAAGTCGTGACCAGGTGCAACTGGTTGTCGGCGACCGTGCCGAGCTTGCCGGTGTCGGTGACGATCTCCAGCGAGCCGGTGTTGCCTATCGTGACCGCCGCGCCTGCGACCTTGGTGATGCCGACGTCAACGTTGGTGGACACACCGTTCACCGTGGTGATCGCGGTGGCGCCGCCCGCTGCGACGGACTCAAGGCCGATCGGAAAGGTGCTGACCAAGCTGTTAACAATCAGCGTGACCCCGAAAGCCTTGCCCGCGGTGTCGATGATCGGGTTGACGGTCGTGGTCAGGTCGGCGGTGACAGCGACCTTGCCGTTCCCCGATGCACCGGAAAGGTTTTGCACCACGTTGGCCCAAGTATTGATGTTGCCACCGAAAACAGGGTCGACGAAGTTCGTGTTGACAACCTGCGCTGCAGAAACCTTGCTGTAGTCGTACAGCAGATCGATCACTGCGCCACTGATCTTCGAGCCCGAGATCGTTGCAGCGTCGAAGTTCACATCAAACCTCACTGTGGTCGTGCTTGCACCTTGGGTGAGCGTCAGGTTTTTCAACTCGACAAAGCCTATCCCGGCGTCAGCCACACCGCTGCTGGTGTAGCCATTCAACAGGGCGCGCAAGTCCAGTTGGTCGCCGCTGCCGAAGCCGTACGCATTGTCGGTGGCTGTCGTGGTGGAACCCGCTGCTGTGGCCAGCGCCACCGTGTCGGTGCCCGCACCCAGGTAGACCAGGTCTTGTGCTGTGCCGACGGTCAGGATGTCGTTGCCCGCGGTGCCGTACAACACCGACTGCAGGACTTGCGCCGCTGCGCTGGACGCGTTGCCAGCGATGTCGTTGGCGGCCGTGGGGCCCGCTGCTGCAGGCACGCTCACCGCCAGGCTGACAGGGCTGGTCGACGAGGTCGGTGTGACGGCCACGGTGTACTGCGAAGCGCTGATCGCAGTGACTGCACCCGCCTTACCGTTGACCACCGCGATGTCGCTGGCGTCGAAACCCGTCACCGCTTCGCTGAAGTTGACCGTGTAGGTCAGGGCACCCGCGCTGTTGGGCGCGCTGGTAGCGACAACATTGGCCGTCGGCGCCACGGTGTCGAGCGTGAAGCTCAGGCTGCTGCTCGCCACGTTGCCTGCGGCGTCGGTGTCCGTCACCTTGACGGTGTGGACGCCATCGGTGGTCGGCGCGACGTAGCTCGCGGCAGCCTTGCCGTCGACCTCGATGCTACGGGTAAATCCCGTAGGCAGGTCGTTGATCGTCAAAGCACCCGAGTTTGTGATTCCGTCGGACTTCGACGCGCCGGTGTCGTTGAGGGTCAAAATTGGCGCGAACTTCCTGTCCAGCGTGAACTTCAACGTGTCGCTGGTGGCGCTGTTGCCCGCGGTGTCGGTGTCGGTGATGACGACTTCATGCGGGCCATTGAGCTGAGGTGCGACATAGCTGGGGTTGGACTTGCCGTCGACGCTGTAGCTTCGGCTGACGTCGGCCGCGGCCGGGCTCGGGTCCAATCCAGAGTCGCCGACCAAGGCCACCGTGGGTTTGGCGATGGTGTTGTCGACCGTGAACGCGGCTGCCTTGCTTGCGGCACTCAGGTTGCCTGCGACGTCGGTCTGGCGAACTTGGACCGACGCGTAAGCGCCATCGGCCAGCGTGAAGCTGCTGCCGGTGCCGGCAACCCAGGTGCTGCCCGCGTTGTATTCCCACATCGCGCCGGCTTCCAGCCCGGTGACGTTGACCGTGCCGACCTTGGTGATGCCGTCTGCCGCGCTGGCGCCGGTGTCGCTGGCCAGGGCCAGCGTCGGTGCTGCAGCCGAGCTGTCGACCGTGATCGCGGCCGCAGACTTGGTTGCGACGCTGACATTGCCCGCCGCGTCGGTCTGGCGCACCTGCACTGCGTTGGCGGCATAGGCGCCTTCGGCAAGCACGAAATTGCTGCCTTGCCCGCCGACCCAGGTCGAGCCGGCGTTGCTGCTGTATTCCCAGGTCGAACCGGCTTCCAGCCCGGTGACATTGACCGCGCCGACATTCGTGATGCCGTCGGTCGCGCTGGTGCCGGTGTCCTTGCCGACAAGTGCCGGTGCTGCCGGTGCCGTCTTGTCAGCCACGCCGGCTTGGGTCGAGCTCAGGTTGACGCTCGTGACGGCCTGGGTCTGCGTTTTCAGCACCGTGGCGTCGAGGGCGACGGCGGTGCCTGACGCCAGCGCGGTGCTGACGCTGCCCTGGGTCACAGTCTGAACTTTCACCGCGTCGGTCAGCGAAGCCAGGAACTGGTTGGAGGTCGACGCGTTGTCGGCGGCGAGCTTCATCGCATCGGTGACCGCCTGGTTGGCAACCGACAGGCTTGACGACGCCACAGCGATGTTTTGGGTCAGCAGCGCAGGGTTCAGCGCGCTGAAAAGCTTGTTGTCGTTGATGGTCGCTGAGACCAACAAGTCCATCATGGTCTTCGTGCTGGTCAAATCGATGGGAACTGCGCCTGCGCTGGCAATCTGGGCGCTGATGGCGCTGAGCACCGCCGCTCCCGCTTCTGCTGATGTGACTGTCTGCCCAGTCGCTGCAGAGCCTTGCAAGGCGGCGGAACCTGCGACCATCAGGTTGGCCACCACGATGGCTTTGGACTGAACCCTCGCCGCATCGGCTTTTTCTGCCGCGGTAGAGGTCGTGCTGCCGACGGCAATGCCCAGGGCGTCGTAACTGGTCAGGTCGATGCCGGCTGGCAAGGACAACGCGCTCAGCACCTTGGCCTGGGCGGCTGCCAGTTTGGCGGCGGCCGATCCGGTCGAGGTGTCGGCGTCGAGCAAGCCCTGCACCAAGGTCGTCAGCGGGGTGATCATCGTCGAGCCAGCCGGTGCCTTCAACAGCCCCGTGAAGGCCAGCCCGGTCGAGATGTCGGTGCCGCCCGTGGCGAGCAAGGCGTAGGCATCCTGACCTGCATCGAGCGCGACCGACACCGAGCCGTCGGCGCCGGTGGTGCCGACCAGGATGTCAGCGGCGGTGACGCTGCCGCTGCGGTCGACGTCGGCGTATATCTTGGCGCCACTGATGTCACCGTCTGAGGCGGTGGCGTAGGCAAAGTACTTGACGGCCGCCGCGCTGCTGGCCGTTCCGGCGTTGCCTGCCAGGTCGGTGTAAGCGCCGGTCACGGCGATCGACGCCGGGCCCAGCCTGTCAGGGTTGGGCGTGAAGTCCACCGTCCAGGTCGTGCCACCGTCGGTGGTGGCCAGATTGCCGAACTTGCCGCCCTTGGCGTCGACCAGGTCGCTGGCGTCGAAACCGGCGACCTTGCCGTCAAAGGTGATCGGCAGCTTGGCCGTCGCGCCGAGTGCCGTCGTCGCGGTCGGCGCGCTGATCGACGCGCTCGCACCGACCGTGTCGAGGGTGAAATTCAGGCTGGCGCTGGCGGTGTTGCCGGCGGTGTCGGTGTCGTTGACCTGCACGGTGTGCGCGCCGTTGGCGGTCGGCGCGACATAGCTGGCGCTGGCCGCGCCAGCGTCGACTTTGTAGCTGCGCGTGACATCGGCTGCGGCGGCGCCTAGGCTCAGCGCGGCCAGATTGCTGATACCGTCGGTGGCCGAGCTGCCGCTGTCGGTGCTCAGTGCAACGGTCGGCGTGGCGATGGTCTTGTCCAGCGTGAAAGCCAGCGTCGTGCTGGCGCTGTTGCCGGCAGTGTCGGTGTCGGTGACGACGACGCTGTGCTTGCCGTCGGCCGTGGGCGCGACATAGTTGGCGCTGGCGGCGGCGCCATCGACCGCGTAGCTGCGAGTGACATCGGCTGCGGCCGTGCTCAAAGCCAGGCCGGTCGCGTTGGTGATGCCGTCGGTGGCCGAGCTGCCGCTGTCGGTGCTCAAGGACGCTGTCACCGCTGCGATCACATTGTCGACCGTGATCGCCGTAGCGATCTTGCCGATGGTGCTGACATTGGCTGCCGCGTCGGTCTGGCGAACCTGCACCGCGTTGGCGGCATAGCTGCCGTCGGCCAGTGTGAAGCTGCTGCCCGTGCCGGTGGCCCAGCTGGTGCCGGCATTGGTGCTGTATTCCCACTTGCCACCGGTCTCGAGCGCGCCGACGGTGACCGTGCCGACCTTGGTGACGCCGTCGGTGGCGCTCGCCCCTGAGTCGGTGGCCAGTGCGGCGGTCGGTGCTGCTGGCGGTGTGGTGTCCTTGGACTCGGAGGAGCCGCTGACCGCGACGCCGACGGCCACCAGGCCCGCCACTGCGGCAGCGACCTGGCCCATCGAGAACTCCGTCGCGCCGACTGCCGCAGCTGAGGGCGCTGCCGCAGGCAAGGTGTTCGAGCCTTCGAGCGGCGCTGCGGCCACCAGCTGCGGTGCCTCGGCGGCTGTGCCGGGCAAGGCCGGCATGTCGAGTTTGAGCGTCAGCGCTGTTGCGCCGTCGGCCGCAGGCGCTGCGTCGGTGGTCGCCAAGTCGGTAGCGAGTGCCGGGTCCAGGCTGGCAACTGCCACCGCTTCGGCGACTTGCGGCGTGTCGAGCGCGGTGTCTTGGGCGACGTCCAGCGCGATGTCCTGAGAGTCAGTGGGGCTGTCGGTTGTTGCTGCAACAGCGTCAGGCGATGTTTCGGTGAGCAGGGGATCGGCCTGGGCGACAGCCGCCGCGTTGACGGCGTCTGAGCCGTTTTGGTCGACGCCGGTCGCATCACCCGATTGGTCGGTCGACAGCACGGGCGAGCCAGCGGTCGCCGCGCCTGCCAAGCCGAGCGCCATCAGCGCGAGCGGGCTGATCAGCGACGAGGGCTGACTGCGGCGCTGGCTGCGCACATCGTCCGCATCCTGGATCGCGGTGGCGTTGACTGCAGAGGCTTTGGCGGGCTGGGCTTTGCTGTGGTGGCTCATTCGATCATCTCCGGGGGAATGGTGAGGTGCTGCGCGAGGCTGGTCGCGCGGTGGTGGTCTTGTTCGGAACGGGGGTACTGCGGGCTACGTTCAGTCTGCATCGGCAGTCTTGCGAAGACTGCAGTCGCTCTTGGCCCAGGGTAAGTTGCCATTATCGTCAAATTGTTGTCGATAACATGTCTGAAATATGTAATCCACTCGACCCTGGCTCTGCCGGCGATCCTCAAGTCCGGATTGATCGCGGCGGCGAGTTCGTGCTTCGGTGCTGGCAAGGGCTTCAGGTCCTCGCTGGCTGAGCAGTCTAGCCAGCGCCAGCGCGATGGGCCAGCAAGCTGTGGCGTCAGCCCTGGTCGGTAAATCATTGACGATGCGCGCGTCACGATGGCGCGAGGCTGGCGATCAGCGACTGGTATGCCGGCAGCGCGACGCGGCGAAAGTCGCAGCGCTCGATGGCCGTGTCGCGCGCTCGCTGGCGCAGCGCCTGCAGGTCAGCGCGCTGCGACAGGCCCTGGGCCAGCGCACCCGCCAGCGCGGTGGTGTCGAAGAAGTCCACCAGGCTGCCGTTGCGGCCGTGTTCGATGAACTCGGTCACCGGTGCGGTGCGGCTGCCCACCACATGGCAGCCGGCCGACATCGCCTCGATGCAGCTCCAAGACAGCACAAAGGGGTAGGTCAGGTAGCAGTGCACCGCAGAGACCTGCAGCAGTTGCAGGTAGTCGCGGTAAGCCACCCTGCCGACGAAGTGCAGTCGCGACATGTCGAGCCGGCCGCGCAACTCGGCGAGAAGTTGCCGGCGCCAGCTGCCGCCGCCTGCGGGTGCCGCGCCGTAGCTCACGCCGTCGCCGCCGACGATCACCACATGGGCCTCGGGGCTGCGTGCCAGCAGTTCGGGCAGCGCGCGCATGAAGACGTGGAAACCCCGGTAAGGCTCGAGGTTGCGCGACACGAAGCTCAGCACCGGGTCGCCAGCGCGCAGCGTCAGCCCGCTGCCGAGCCGGATGCTTGCGCCGGGGTCGGGTCGGACCATGTCGGTGTCGATGCCGTCAAAGATCACGCCGACCTTGGACCGCATGTGCGCGGGCAGGCTGTCGTGCTGCCAGCGGGTCGGGGCGACGCCGGCGTCCATGCTCAGCAAGGCTTCGAGCAGCGCGAGGTTCTTGAGCCGAAGCCGGCCCCGGTCGTCCAGGCTGGTGCTCGCGAATTCAGGATCGAAGCCTGCGTCCAGGCCTTCGGCCGCGTAGAAGAACTCCATCAGGCACAGCAAGCGGGTGTGCGGCCAGACATCCTTGACGCACAGCGCTTCGCCCCAGCCCGGGTTGGCGACCACCAGGTCGGGCACGAAGCCCTGGGCGTCGAGCGCTGCCATCGCCTGCATCGCCGCCTGCCCGCGCAGCACCTTGGCCTGGGCATCTCGTAGCCAGGGGTGAGGTCCGGCCTCGCCCGGCGCAGGGGCTTTGACCCCGTAGCGGTGCAGCACGACACCCGGTGCGCTATGTTCGGCGATGGCCAGCGCATGCACCTCGTGCCCAGCCGCCGCCAGCGCTGGCGCGAGCTGGCGAAATTGGCCTGGGAAATTCTGGTGGATGAACAAGATCTTCATGGATCGGCGGATTGTGACTGTCTGCTGGCCGTGGCCTGCCCCTACGGAACTGCCGCGCGGGCAACAGCTACCATCGCCTGGAACCGGGCCCAGGCCCCGATTGACAGCGATCGAGAGGCCAGCATGCGATTCATCCCTTCACTGCGTTCGGGCCTTTTGGCCACCGTGGCAGCCCTGCTGGCCCTGCTGCTTGCCGGCGCTGCTCAGGCGCAAGCCGTTCGTGTCGGCTCAAAGATCGACACCGAGGGCTCGCTGCTCGGCCAGTTGGTGGTCCAGGTGCTCGAAGCCGGCGGTGTCAAGACCGAGAACAGACTGCAACTGGGCAACACCAAGATCGTTCGCAGCGCACTGCTGGCCGGCGAGATCGACCTCTACCCCGAGTACACCGGCAACGGCGCTTTTTTTCACGCCGACGAGAAGAATCCGGCCTGGAAGAACCTGGCTGCAGGGTATGAGCGGGTCAAGCGCCTGGACCAAGGCAAGCTGGTCTGGCTGCCGCCTGCGCCGGCCAACAACAGCTGGGCGATCGCGGTGCGCAAGGACGTCGCGGCAACGCATCAGCTGAAGTCGCTGGTCGATTTCGGCCGCTGGGTCCAGGCTGGCGGCAAGCTCAGGCTGGCGGCGTCGGCCGAGTTTGTCGAGCGGCCCGACGCGCTGCCGGCATTCCAGGCCGCTTATGGCTTCAAGCTGACGCAGTCGCAGTTGCTGGTGCTCGCTGGCGGCGACACCTCGGCGACGATCAAGGCCGCTGCCGAGCAGACCTCGGGCGTCAATGCGGCGATGGCCTACGGCACTGACGGACCGCTGGCCGCGCTCGGCCTGGTGATCCTCGAAGACAGCAAGAGCGTGCAACCGGTCTATGCGCCGGCTGCGGTGGTGCGCGCCGAGGTGCTGGCGCGCCAGCCGAAGATCGCGACGCTGCTGGCACCGTTGTTCAAAGCCCTGGACACCGCAACGCTGCAAGGCCTGAACGCGCAGATCGCGCTCGAGGGCCAGGATGCGAAAAAGGTTGCCGGCGCTTACCTGGCCGCCAAAGGCCTGGTCAAGTGAGCCGCTGCCGGACCCCATGACTGCGGTGGGGCAGGGCGTGCCGGGTGGTAGAGGCTGGGTTCGCAACCGCGTGTTGGGCCTGCTGGTGATCGGCGCGATCGGTGCGGCCTTGTCGCTAGCTTTTGTGACCGCGGCACCGAACCGCTTGGTGTCGGGCTCGGCCGTGCCTTTGCAGTCCTTGATGGTCGCAGCGCCCTGGGGCCTGTGGGCCGCCGCGACGGTGCTGGTGATCGCGGTCTTCATACCGGCGACACAGCTGACCCAGGTGGCTGTGGCGCTGGCCGCAGCGCTGTTGTTCGCGGGCCTGGCGGGGCTGGCCGGCAGCGAGGCGGCCCTCAGATCGGCGGGCTTGCCGGCGCTGGCCCGGGTGTCGCTGGGCGGCGGCTTCTGGCTGATGCTGCTGATGGCCTGGCTGGCGTTCGCTGATGCGCTGCAGCGGCTCGACCTGCCACTGGGCTGGCGAAGCCTGGCCCATGCCTCGCTGCTGGTGCCGCTGGTCTGGCTGGTCGGTGCGGGCGCGCTGGACCAGCTCTCGCTGCTCAAGGAATACGCCAACCGCGACGAGACCTTCCATGCCGCCGGACTGCGCCACCTGCAGATCGTCCTTGCTGCGCTCGCGCCGTCGCTGTTGATCGGGTTGCCGCTGGGTGTCGCGGCGGCGCGCAGCGATCGGGTCGCCAAGCCGCTGTTGGCGCTGCTCAACCTGGTGCAGACGATGCCGTCGATCGCCTTGTTCGCGCTGCTGATCGGCCCGCTCAGCGCGCTGGCCGCGGCGCTGCCGGGCTGGGGCCTCAGCGGCATCGGCCTGCTGCCTGCCGCCGTCGCGCTGACGCTGTATGCCTTGCTGCCAATTGTTCACGGCATGTCATCGGGTCTGCGCCAGGTGCCGGCCGCGGTGCTCGCGGCTGCTGCGGGGATGGGCATGACGCCGCGCCAGCGCTTGTGGCGCGTCGAGCTGCCGCTGGCGCTGCCGGTGTTGCTGTCGGCGCTGCGCGTGACCACGGTGCAAGTCATCGGTCTGGCGGTGGTCGCGGCGCTGATAGGCGCGGGCGGCTTCGGTGCGCTGGTGTTCCAGGGGCTGGCCAGCAGCGCGATCGACCTGGTGCTGCTGGGCGTGCTGCCGGTGCTGGCGCTGGCCGCTGTGGCCGATGCCGGCTTCGCGCTGTTGATCGTGGTATGGGCGGGTCCGCAGCGATGATCGAGTGGCAAGCGGTCAGCAAATCCTTCGGCGCCGTGCCGGCGGTCAAAGAGCTGTCGCTGGCGATCGCGCCAGGCGAATTCGTGGTGCTGATCGGCGCGTCGGGCTCGGGCAAATCGACGCTGCTGAGGATGGCCAACCGGCTGGTCGATCCCGACCAAGGCAGGGTCTTGTTCAAGGGCCAGGACACGCGCGCGCTGCGCGCTGAGGACTTGCGCCGTCGCATGGGCTATGCGATCCAGTCGATCGGCTTGTTCGCGCACTGGACCGTGGCGCGCAACATCGCCACCGTGCCCGAGCTGCTGGGCTGGCCGGCCGCGCGCATCGCCGCGCGGGTCGACGAGTTGCTGGCCTTGTTCGACCTAGCCCCCGGCCAGTACCGCGGCCGCTACCCGCAGCAGCTCTCGGGCGGTCAGCAGCAGCGGGTGGGCGTCGCGCGCGCGCTCGCGGCCGACCCCGAGGTGCTGCTGATGGACGAGCCCTTTGGCGCGCTAGACCCCGTCACGCGGCAGGCGCTGCAGGGCGAACTCGCGCGGATCCACCGCGCGTCGGGCAAGACCATCGTGCTCGTCACGCACGACATCGACGAGGCACTGCGCCTGGCCACGCGCATCGTGTTGCTCGATCGGGGCCGCATCGTCCAGGCCGGCCCTCCGGCGCAGCTGTTGTTGCAGCCCGCGAGCGACGCGGTCAGCGACTTCATCGGCCGCAGTGACCTGGGAATGAAGCTGCTCGGCCTGCTCAGCGTAGCCGATAGGCTGCACGCTGGCGAGTCAGCGCCTGGCGAGCCGATCCTGGCGAGCGCGAGCCTGCGCGAGGCCTTGTCGGCCTTCGTCGTTCGCCAGACCGACCGGCTGCCGGTGGTCGACGCGCAGGGCAGGACGGTCGGTGCGATCGGGCTCAGTGACCTGCTGCGGTGCGCCGAATGAGTCTGTCGCGCAGTCGCTGGCTGGCAGACCCGCTGTGCTGGGCGCTGGCAGCGCTGTTGCTGCTGACTTTCGGCATGCCGTATCTCAAGCCGCTGTTTGCCGCGCTGTTCCCGGCGCTGGACCGGCCGCTCTACGAGCAGGACAGCTTCGCCGCGCTGCTGCTGTCGCATCTGGCGATCGTCGCACTGGCCAGCGCGGTGGCCACAGGCTTGGGCATCGCGGCGGGCGTCTTCGTCACGCGCGCTGCGGGGCGTGAATTCCGCCCGCTCATCGAAACCTTGGTGGCGGTCGGCCAGACCATGCCGCCGGTGGCGGTGCTCGCGATCGCGGTGCCGCTGATCGGTTTTGGCGCACTGCCGGCGCTGATCGCGCTGGCGCTGTACGGTTTGCTACCGGTGCTCAGCGCGACCATCGCCGGTCTGGGCTCGGTGCCGCAGGGCGCGATCGACGCCGCCGACGGCGCGGGCATGACCGGCGCGCAGCGTTTGCTGCGCATCGAACTGCCGTTGGCGCTGCCGGTGCTGCTGGTGGGCGTTCGAAGTTCGGTGATCGGCAGCATCGGCACCGCGACAATCGCCTCGACGGTCGGCGCCAGCACGCTGGGATCGCCGATCATCGTCGGCCTGTCGGGCTTCAACCCGGCTTATGTGATCCAAGGCGCGTTGCTGGTAGGCCTGTTGGCCTTGGTCACGGACCTGGGCTTGGCCCGCGCCGGCCGCCGCTGGTCGCGGTGGCAGCAGGTCGACTGAAGTGCAGGTCGACTGAGCGGCCGCAGCGAGCAGGGTTTCAGGCCTCCCTGTCTTCGCCGCGCAGCAAGGCCAGCATGTCGGCCGCGCCCAGCAGCGCGCCGCCGCCGTCCTGGCCGGCCAGCACGCCCTCGGCCAACGCGCGCTTGCTGTGGTGCAGCTTGACGATGCGGTCTTCGATCGATCCTTGCGTGACCAGGCGGTAGACCGTGACCGGTCTTTGCTGGCCGATGCGGTGAGCGCGGGCGCTGGCCTGGTCTTCGGCGGCCGGGTTCCACCAGGGGTCGGCGATGATCACGTAGTCGGCCATCGTCAGGTTCAGGCCGAACCCGCCAGCCTTCAGGCTGATCAGGAAGAAATCGCCCTGGCCGGCCTGGAAAGCCGCGACGCGCTGGGTGCGCTGCGCTGCCGGCGTGCTGCCGTCGAGGTACTGGTAGCGCAGGCCCGCGCTGTCCAGCCGTTCGCGCAGCAGCGCCAGGAAATCGGTGAACTGGCTGAACACCAGCGCTTTGTGGCGCCCGGCCACCAGCTCTTGTGCCAGGCGCTCGAACTCCTGCACCTTGGCGCCGACCAGTCCGAGCTCGGGCGCAACCAGTCGCGGGTCGCAGGCGGCGCGGCGCAGCTTGGTCAGCGCGGCCAGCACGTGCATCTGGGCCTGGCCTTCGCCTGGGCCCGACCCCGCGTCAGCGGCCAGCACCTGGTTGACGCTCTCCTCGGCCTGCTGGCGCAGCGCCTCGAGCAGCGCGCGCTCGCGGCTGCCGGGCACCACCTCGTGGACGATCTCGGTGCGCGGCGGCAGGTCGTTGAGCACCTCGGTCTTGGTGCGGCGCAGCAGGAAAGGCGCGACCAGCCGGCGCAGGCGGCGCCCGGCTTGTGGGTCGCCGTCGCGCTCGATCGGCGACGCGAAGCGCTGGTTGAACTGCTCCATGCTGCCGAGCAGGCCGGGGTTTGCAAAACCCATGATCGACCACAGCTCGCTCAAGCGGTTCTCGATCGGCGTGCCAGTCAGCGCGAGCTTGAAATCGGCTTGCAGCGCCAGTGCTGCGCGGGCGCGCCGGGTGGTGGCGTTCTTGATCGCCTGGGCTTCGTCGAGCACCGCGCTGTGCCAGGACCGGCTGGTCAGGATGTCGCCGTCGATCTGCAGCAGGCCGTAGCTGCACACCAGCACCTGGCCCGGGCCGAGCGCGGCGACTTGTTTGCGGCGCGCGGCCTGGCGCGCGCTGTCGGGGGGCGCGCTGTCTGGGGGCGTGCTGTCTGGGCGCGTGCTGCTGGCATCGGCGGGCGTCGGCAGCTCGACAGCGTCGTCGTCGATCTCTGCCAGCGCCGCGGTGTCGCCGTACATCTCGACCTGCAGCCCGGGCGCAAACCGCAGCGCCTCGGCCAGCCAGTTGCCGCAGACCGAGGTCGGCGCGACCACCAGCGCCGGGCCGCCTGCCGCACGCGCGACCAGCAGTCCCAGGGTCTGCAGTGTCTTGCCCAGCCCCATGTCGTCGGCCAGCACCGCGCCAAATCCGCTGGCGGCCAGGCGCATCAGCCATTGCCAGCCGGTGGTCTGGTAGTCACGCAGCTCGGCCTGCAGACCGGCCGGCAGCACGAAGACCTGCGACTGCGCGGCGTCCCAGGCCTGGCTGCGCCGGCGCCAGGCGGTGTCGCCGCTGAGCATCGGCGCGTCGGTCTGCCCACCCCAGGCCAGCGCGGCGAGCGGCGACATGCGCTGGGTCTTGCCCTGGTTGTGCACCACCGATCGCAGATCGGCGAGTTGCTGGCGCAGGGTCTCGGTCAGCGCGAGGTAGCCGCCGTTGCCCAGCGCGACATAGCGGCTCTTGCCATGGCCCAGCAGCTCGAGCAGTTGGCGCAGGCGCAGCACCTCGCCGTCGTCGACCGTCAGCTCGCCGTCGACTTCGAGCCAGTCGCCCTTGCTCGCGACGCTGAGCTTGAGCTGGGACGCGGCCACGGTCTTGACCCGCAGCGACTTGCCCTTGGGCCATTCGCTGACGATGCCGGGTTCGAGCGAAGACAGCGCTTCGACCACCGCCAGCGCCTGGTCGGGTTCGTCCAGCGTCCAGGCATGGCCGTCGTCGGCCAGCCAATCGACCTTGTCGGTCAGTGCCTGTTGTTGGGCGCGCTCGGCCGCGAGGTCGCGCCGGGTCGACAGCGTCAAGCCTTGGTGGACGGTGGTCACGCGCTCGCGGCCCAGCCCCGGGCTCAGGCGTGGCCCGAAATCGCCAAAGGGCGCGGCCACCAGCCGCAGCGTCAGGCCGTCACTCTGGGGCGTGAGTTCGGCGCGCAGCGTCGCGCTGGCGGGGACTTCGTGGCCGGTGTCGGCGTCGCTGGCGAGCTGGAAATGGCTGGCCAGCACGCGCAGCGCGGCGTCCATCTCGTCGCGCGCGGCCACCGGTACCTGCCAGCCCTGGCTGACCAGCTCGGCCACCCGCAGCTGCGCCGGTGTGATGCGCAGCAAGCGCGCACGATCGGCCCCATCGCGCAGCAGCAGCACGGTCGGCCCGCTGGGCTCGACCGTGCGGCGGTGGCCAAAGTCGAGCATCCAGCTGCGGTCGCCGAAGCTGTCGCCGTCGAGCTCATCGTCCTCGGGCAGATCGGTGTCTTCAGGGCGGATCGGGTCGACGACCCGGAACTGCAGGAACTCGCCTCGCGTCAGCACCTCGATCACCGGCAGGCCCTCGCTGACCTCGATCAGCTGCAGCGGCGCATCGGACCAGGCGACCGCTGGATGGCGCACCAGGGCCTGAACGGCTTGCACCCGGTCGATCACCAGCTGGTTGCCGAAGGGCAGCTTCTTGACCGCACGCAGCACCGCCGCGTCGTGTGCGGGCAAGCCGACGCGCTTGGTCAGGCTGGCCAGCGAAGCCGGCTTGGGTTTGCCCAGACCGCGGGCACCGGCTTTTTGCTCGAGCGGCTCGATCTTGCGAACCCGGCCCTGTGCGTTGGTCTGCACCGTCCAGATCAGGCGATCGGCCACGGCACCGGCGGTTGCCGCACTGCCTGAGGCCCCGAGCGCGACGATCGCATCGAGCGCTTCGCGCCAGCGGTCGGCCGGCGCGCCGATCGGAAAGGGCTGGGCCGCATCGGCGGGTAGGGGCGTTTGGCCTAGCAGCAACGCGGTGCAGCGACGCGTCACCATCGCCAGCCAGGCTTGGCCGCAGGCCTCGAAGCGGCCGGCCAGCGCCTGGCCATGGGCCGTCAGCGCTGTTGCTTGCACCGGCTTGTGGCCCAGCCAAGCCGCCAGCAGCAGGTGGCTGAGCTGCTGCAGGCTGCCCGCGCTGCTGCCGCTCGGCGCGAGCATGAAGCTGCGCGGGCTGCGTGGCGCGTCGCCCAGGCGCTGGTCGATCGCCTCCTGCCAGATGCCCCAGAAGGTGTAGGGGTCGGCATCGCGTCGGCCGGCCTCGGCGGCGGCGAACTTGCGGGCCCGGGTCCACTTTGCCGGGTCGGACTGGGCGATCAGCGCCAGCAGGTAGAGCCAGCTGCTGGCTTCGCCAAAAAGCTGCTTGCGCTTGCCCAGCAGCGCCGACTGTTCCTTCCAGGCCAGGTCGAAGGCCAGCGCGCCTTCGGCGTAGCGGCCGGCGGTGATCTCGTTGGCCGCGCGCAGCGCCTGGGCCTCGGGGTGGTCCAGCCCCAGCAGCACGCGGTGCGCTTCGTCGCCCTGGCCGCACAGCACCAGCCACTCGGCCAAGCGCAGGCGCGGCAGCTCCTGCAAGGCCTCCGGATTCGGCCGGCTCTGGGCCAGCAGCCATCGCCACAGCGGTTCTTGCACCGCCTCGGTGTCGCGGCCCGCGAGCGCTAGCAGATTGAGCAGCAGGTGGTAGCGCAGATCGGGGACGATGCCCTCCCACAGCGCTGCGTCGAAGGGACGCAGCAGCGCCACCCTCAGCGTGCTGACCTGGATCGGCGTGCCGCTGTTGCTCAGGTTGCACAGACGGTCGAATGCCGCTGGCGTGCCGCCGGCGTAGATCACCACCCGCAGCGCGCCGACCAGCGCGTCGTCGCCAAACAGCTCCAGGTGCCAGGTGTTGTCGAATCGAAACAGCCTGCGCCAGGCCGCCCACCATCGGGCTCGCTCTTCGGGTTGCTGGACCAGTGCGGTGAACCGGGCCCAGGACAGGCCGGGTTCGGCCCACCACTGGCCCTTGGGGTCGCGCAGCACCAGCCCGGTCTTGGCCAACTCGACCAGTTGCTTGCGCAACTCGACGCTGTGGAACCTGCCACCGCCGTAGGTCCGATGCTCGCCAAGCAGCTCGGCCAGGCGGTTGATGTTGATCGGCGCCTGCATGAAGCACAGCGCGTCGAAGACGGTCTGCAGGTCGGGCGCGAGCCGGCGACTGGTCGAGGGGATGGGCGGAGCGGGCGATGACATGGCAGACCGGGTTCTGAGCAATCGGGCTCACAAGTGTAGAAGCGGCATGGGCGGCCCTGCCGCAGCGCGAGCAGCCACGCCGGGCCACCCGCGACGCGGTCCGCGCCGGATGGCGCGACAATCCGGGCCAAAATCTGACAGGCCGCTGCGAGCGGCGACCCCGGCGACGACTCGAGAGAAGAACCCTATGACCGCACGCACCCTCTACGACAAGCTCTGGGACGACCATGTCGTCCACACCGAGGACGATGGCACTGCCACGCTCTACATCGACCGCCACCTGGTGCACGAGGTGACCAGCCCGCAGGCCTACGAGGGTTTGCGTCTGGCCGGGCGCAAGGTCTGGCGCGTCAGCTCCATCGTTGCCACCGCTGACCACAACACCCCGACCACCGACTGGGCGCTGGGTTACGACGGCATCAAGGACCCGATCAGCAAGCTGCAGATCACCACGCTGGACGCCAACATCGCGGCTTTTGGCGCGGCAGCCTACTTTCCGTTTCTCGACCGGCGCCAAGGCATCGTCCATGTGATCGGGCCTGAGCAGGGCGCGACGCTGCCGGGCATGACGGTGGTCTGCGGCGACAGCCACACCAGCACGCACGGCGCTTTTGGCGCACTGGCCCATGGCATCGGCACCAGCGAGGTCGAGCATGTGATGGCCACCCAGACGCTGCTGGCCAAGAAGGCGAAAAACCTGCTGGTCAAGGTCGACGGCGTGTTGACCCGGGGCGTGAGCGCCAAGGACATCGTGCTGGCGATCATCGGCAAGATTGGCACCGCAGGTGGCACCGGTTACACGATCGAGTTCGGCGGCTCGGCGATCCGTGCGCTGAGCATGGAAGGCCGGATGACGGTGTGCAACATGGCGATCGAGGCCGGCGCCCGGGCCGGGCTGGTGGCTGTTGATGAGACCACGATCAGCTATGTCAAGGGCCGGCCGTTCGCGCCCAAGGGCGTCGAGTTCGAGCATGCCGCAGCGCTGTGGCGTGGCCTGCGCAGCGACGAAGGCGCGCATTTCGATCTGGTGGTCGAGGTCGACGCGACCCAGCTCAAGCCCCAGGTCACCTGGGGCACCAGCCCCGAGATGGTGCTGGCCATCGACGAGCGCGTGCCAGACCCCGACAAGGAGCGCGACGACACCAAGCGTGACGCGATCGAGCGCGCGCTGGTCTACATGGGCCTGGAGCCCAACAAGGCCGTCGCCGACATCCGCATCGACAAGGTCTTCATCGGCTCGTGCACCAACAGCCGGATCGAGGACATGCGCGAGGCTGCGGCGGTGGTCCGCCGTATCGGCGGTCGGGTCGCGAGCAGCGTCAAGCTTGCGATGGTGGTGCCAGGGTCGGGATTGGTCAAAGTGCAGGCCGAGGCCGAAGGGCTGCACGAGATCTTCAAGGCTGCCGGTTTCGAGTGGCGCGAGCCAGGCTGCAGCATGTGTCTGGCGATGAACGCCGACCGTCTCGAGCCCGGCGAGCGTTGCGCATCGACCAGCAACCGCAACTTCGAAGGCCGCCAGGGCGCGGGGGGCCGAACCCACCTGGTCAGCCCGGCGATGGCCGCCGCCGCCGCTTTGGCAGGCCATTTCGTCGACGTCCGCCGAATCGCCTGAGAGATGAACCACATGAGGGTGACCCATATGACACGCTTGACCTTTATTTTCGCCGTTGTGATCGCCAGCCTGGGCCTGTCGGCCTGCAACACCCTCAAGGGCGTGGGGCAGGACATGCAGAAGGCCGGGCAGTCGATCGAGAACGCCACCAAGAAGTGAAACCGCTGGCGTGGCACCCACGGGTGACCGCGCAGGAGCCATGAATGCAAGCCTTTACCGTACACAAGGGCCTGGTCGCGCCGATGGACCGTGCCAACGTCGACACCGACGCGATCATCCCCAAGCAGTTCCTGAAGTCGATCCAGCGCTCGGGTTTCGGCCCCAACCTGTTCGATGAATGGCGCTATCTCGACAAGGGCGAGCCGGGCCAACCTGAGGTGGTGCGCCGGCCCAACCCGGACTTCGTGTTGAACCAGCCGCGTTACCTGGCAGGGCCCAACGGTAGCCCGGGCGCCTCGATACTGCTCGCGCGCAAAAACTTTGGCTGCGGCTCCAGCCGCGAGCACGCACCCTGGGCGCTCGAGCAATATGGTTTTCGGGCGCTGATCGCACCTAGCTATGCCGACATCTTCTTCAACAACTGCTTCAAGAACGGCATCCTGCCGATCGTGCTGCCCGAGTCGGTGGTGTCGCAGTTGTTCGACGAGGTTTTCGGCTTTGTCGGCTACCAGCTCACCATCGACCTGCCGCGCCAAGTGGTCGTCAAGCCCGACGGCAGCGAGATCGCTTTCGAGGTCCAGGACTTTCGCAAGTACTGCCTGGTCAACGGTTTCGACGACATCGGCTTGACGCTGCGACACGCCGACAAGATCAAGGCTTTCGAGGCCGAGCGACTGGTCAGGATGCCCTGGCTCGACCAGCGCGTGCTCTGAATCAACCCCATTCAAGGATCGACTGACATGAAGATTGCCATCCTGCCCGGCGACGGCATCGGAACCGAGATCGTCGCCGAGGCCGTCAAGGTGCTGGCAGTGCTGGACCTGGGCTTCGAGACCGAAACCGCACTGGTCGGCGGCGCGGCCTTCGAGGCCCACGGCCATCCCTTGCCCGACTCGACGCTGAACCTGGCCAAGGCCGCCGACGCGGTGCTGTTCGGTGCTGTCGGCGACTGGAAGTACGACAAGCTCGACCGCCCGCTGAGGCCCGAGCAGGCCATCCTGGGCTTGCGCAAGCACCTAGGCCTGTTCGCCAATTTCCGCCCCGCGATCTGCTACCCGCAGCTGACCCAGGCCTCGTCGCTCAAGCCCGAACTGGTGGCCGGTCTGGACATCCTGATCATCCGCGAGCTGACCGGCGACATCTACTTCGGCCAGCCGCGTGGGCGACGCGTCGCGATCGATGGTCATTTCCCCGGTGCCGAGGAAGCTTTCGACACGATGCGCTACAGCCGGCCTGAGATCGAGCGCATTGCCCATGTTGCTTTCCAGGCCGCACGCCGTCGCGCTGGCGGTGTTGGCGGCAAGGTCACCTCGGTCGACAAGGCGAATGTGCTCGAGACCTTCCAGTTCTGGAAGGACGTGGTCACCGAGGTCCATGCCCAGTACCCTGACGTCGCGCTCGACCATATGTACGTCGACAACGCCGCGATGCAGTTGGTCAAGGCGCCCAAAGCTTTCGACGTGGTGGTCACAGGCAATATGTTCGGCGACATCTTGTCGGACGCCGCAGCGATGCTGACCGGCTCGATCGGCATGCTGCCTTCGGCGTCGCTGGACAGGAACAACAAGGGCTTGTACGAGCCCAGCCACGGCAGCGCGCCCGACATCGCTGGCAAGGGCGTGGCCAACCCGCTCGCTACAATCCTCTCCGTTGCCATGATGCTCCGCTACACCTTGAACCAGACCGAAGCCGCCGACCGAATCGAATCCGCGGTCAGCGCGGTGCTGTCCGCGGGCTTGCGAACCGGTGACATCTGGTCCGAAGGCACGCAGCGGGTGGGCACACGCGAGATGGGCGATGCGGTCGTCGCCGTGCTGTCGGGCAAAACCACGTCGATTACCAAGAGCTAGTCAGCTCCGGACCGTCTCGCCCCACTGGACCCCGGCGAAACGAGCCGGGCAGGCTGGGGTCCCGAGATGAAGAAACCAAGGTGAACTGACATGGCAATCGCCAAGAACCCTCTCGTCGGCCTGGTTGGCTGGCGCGGCATGGTCGGCTCGGTGCTGATCGATCGGATGCAGGCTGAATCGGACTTCGCGCTGATCGAGCCGCTGTTCTTCTCGACCAGCAACGCCGGCGGTGTAGCGCCTGGCCAGGCCAAGAATGAGACCCTGCTGCAGGACGCGTTCGATATCACCGCGCTCAAGCGCTGCGACATCATCCTCACTGCCCAGGGCGGTGACTACACCAGCGAGGTCTTCCCCAAACTGCGCGCGGCGGGCTGGACCGGTCACTGGATCGACGCGGCGTCGACACTGCGCATGGCCGACGACGCGGTGATCGTGCTCGACCCTGTGAATCTGCCGGTGATCCAGGCCTCTTTGGCCCGGGGCGGGCGCAACTGGATCGGCGGCAATTGCACCGTCAGCTGCATGCTGATGGGCGTGGGCGCGCTCTACAAGGCGGGCCTGGTCGAGTGGATGAGCACCCAGACCTATCAAGCGGCCTCTGGCGGCGGCGCCCAGCACATGCGCGAACTGCTGACGCAGTACGGCACGCTCAACGCCGCAGTGCGCGAGTTGCTGGACGACCCCATGAGCGCAATCCTCGAGATCGACCGCCGGGTGATCGCCACCCAACGCGCAATGTCGGCGGCCGAGACCGCCAACTTCGGCGTGCCGCTGGGCGGCTCGCTGATTCCTTGGATCGACAAGGACTTAGGCGTTGGCAAGAGCCGGGACGAGCCCGGCTGGGGCCTGTCCAAGGAAGAGTGGAAGGGCATGGCCGAGACCAACAAGATCCTCGGGCAAGGTGAGGGCTTCGGCTCAGCGGCCGTGCCAGTGGACGGTTTCTGCGTGCGGGTCGGTGCGATGCGCTGCCACAGCCAGGCCTTGACCTTCAAGCTCAAGCGCGACGTGCCGCTGGCCGATATCGAAGCCATGATTGCTGCCGACAACGCCTGGGTCAAGCTGGTGCCCAACAACCGTGAAGACACTTTGCGTGACCTGACGCCAGTGGCCGTGACCGGCACGATGACGATCCCGGTCGGCCGCGTTCGCAAGCTGGCCATGGGCCCTGAATATGTGGGCGCGTTCACGATCGGTGACCAGTTGCTGTGGGGCGCAGCCGAGCCGCTGCGCCGCATGCTGCGAATCCTGATCGAAGCCTGAGACCGGGTGACGGCCAGCCTGTGCTGGTCTGAGACCTGGACTGTCGCAGCACTTCGTGGGCGCTGACCCGACTGGCCTGTGCGCTCTTGGCCTGCGCCTGCCGTCAGGGCTTGGCGCCGGTGGGTCGGTGTCGCCATGGCAACATCGGGTCGTGGCTTTCGTCTGCAATAGCGTGCAAACGTTGGGCGTGGCGGGTCTTGAAGATGTGTTTGCAGGCATTTTTCATTCGGTGCGGCTGGGTTTAGGGGGATCATCTTGAGCTTGTCGTGCCTTGCTTGTCCTGGTGCCCTAGTGGGGTCTGGCCAGTCACCCTGGCAACCGGCCTGTCAAGGGCGTGCTGTTGTGGAGTTACTTTGAAAAACCGCCTGTCGTTCGTCCCCCGAACCGTGCTGGCCCTGGCCGCGTTGGCGGCCTTGGGCGCCCCGGTCTTCGACGCGCAGGCGCTCGGCGTGGGCAGGCTCAACGTGCAGTCCGCGCTTGGCGAGGGCCTGCGGGCCGAGATCGACCTCATCAGCCTGTCGGCCGAGGAATCGGCCTCGCTGTCGGTGCGCATCGCCTCGCCCGAGGCTTATCGCCAAGCCGGGGTCGATTACAGCGCCGTGCTGGCCGGTACCCGGGCCGTGGTGGTGCAGGGTGCCGATGGCCGGGCCTCGCTTCGCTTGAGCAGCGATCGCGCAGTCCAGGAGCCATTCATCGAGCTGATCCTCGAGTTGAACTGGACCTCTGGCCGCCTGGTGCGAGAGTTCACGCTGCTGTTCGATCCCCCGGGTGCTCGCGGGGCGGTGCAAGCGCCCGTTGCGCCAGTGATCAGTGCTGCGCCACCGGCCGCGACGCCCAAACCCTTGCCGGCAGCCCCGGCTGCTTCAGCAGAACCGGTCGCGCCCGCAGCGGCTTCGGCAGTGGTGGCTGTATCGCCCAGACCCGCCGCGCAGGTCATGCCAGCCAAGCCCAATGCTTTGATGCCAGACGCTGCCGTGTCATCGACCGGCCAGCGCTATCCGGTGCGTCCTGGTGACACGCTCTATGGCGTGGCCGGCCGCCTGCAATCGCCTGGGGTGTCGCTGGACCAGATGCTGGTCGGCTTGTACCGGGCGAATCCGGAAGCCTTTATAGAGCGCAACGTCAACCGCTTGCGTGCCGGTGTCGTGCTCGCGGTGCCCACGGCCGACGAAGTCCGCGACCTCAGCAACGCTGATTTGCAGCGTCTGATCAGTGCGCAGAGCATCGATTTTGGCGCTTACCGCAACCGCTTGGCCCAGGGTGCGCCACAGGCTCAGGCGCAGGAGCCTGGTCGCCAGGCCCAGGGCAAGCTGCGGGCGGCAGTCGATGACCGCAAGCAGTCGGGCGCTGCTTCACCCGACAAGCTCAAGCTCAGCGGTGGAGCGGCTTCGGCGCCTGAGGCCGAGATCGCCAAGGCTGCTGAAAGTCGGGACAACGCTGCACGGGTGGCTGAACTCTCGCGCAATGTCGAGGCGCTGAAAATACTCCAGCAAGGCGCTGCGGCGGTCAACACGGTGCCCGCGGGCGGCGCTGCTTCGGCGCCGCCGGCCGCCAGTGCGCCGCTGCCTGCCGACCCAGCCCAGGGCGGGATGATCGACAGTTTGGCTGCACAGCCCTGGCTGCTGCCGGGTGCAGGCGCGCTGGCCTTGTTGCTGGCTGGTTTTGGCGCCTGGCGACTGCGCCGGCGGTTTGGCAAAACGGCTGGCGAGACCTCGTTTCTCGCGAGCCGAGAGCAAGCCGACTCGTTCTTTGGTGCCAGCGGCGGTCAGCAGGTCGACACCCGCGACGCGACCCGCTCGAGCACGCTGGGCTATTCGTTGAGCCAGATCGATGCGATCGGCGATGTCGATCCAGTGGCCGAGGCCGATGTCTACCTAGCCTACGGGCGCGACTTGCAGGCCGAGGAAATCCTCAAGGAGGCTTTGCGCAACACACCGGACCGGATGGCGGTTCGCATCAAGCTGCTGGAGCTCTACGCCAAGCGGCGCGACAGCAAAGCATTCGAGCTGCTCGCGACCGAGCTCCATGCGATGAGCCACGGTGTTGGCGAAGACTGGGCCCGGGCTCAGTCTCTGGGTCAGCAGCTCGACCCGGACAATGCGCTGTACCAAACCGATGGACGATCCGAGCCGCATGAGGGCGAACCCTTGGGCGGCGGACCGCTGGGCGCCAGCGCGCCGCGTTTGGCGCTCGACCCATCCGCCCAGGCGGCAGAGAGTGTGGGCTTGCCTGATCTCGCTGCGGGTGATCTCGATCTCGATCTCGGCGCGAGCGCTGACGATTTGGCCGTGCAGCCAGCCGCCGGGGCTTTGCCGTCGGTCGACTTGGGGCTGGATTTCGAATTCGAGGATCGACCGCCTCAGCCATCCGGCGACGCCATGCCGCGCGCGCTGTCGCTCGATGTCGATGCGCTGGCGATGACGCTCGACGACGACGAGGACACCAAGCCCGGCGAGCTCGACGATGCAGGCGATACCGTGCTGGACTTCGGCCGTTTTCCGGAGGAGGCATCGGGCTTGCTGGCCGATGAGGACTCGATCGCCGCTGCCGACCTGGACGATTTCGCTGGCGGTGATCCGCTGCTGCGCAAGCTCGAACTGGCCGAGGAATTTCGCCAGATCGGCGATCTCGACGGCGCACGCGACCTGCTGGAGGAACTGCTGGTCAAAGCCAGCGGCAGCTTGCGCGACCGAGCGCAAGCGATGCTCGACGCCATGGCTTGAGTGCTGTGCAGGCCTGGTGCTGACCAGGTTCGATCCGGCATCGTTGCGCCTGCATCGCCGCGCCGACACGGCCCGACACTCGCTCGATAATGTCGGTTTGACCTCGAATCCATGACCACCCGACTGGCGCTGGGCATCAGCTACCGCGGCACGGCCTACCAGGGCTGGCAGCGCCAGCCTGGCGGGCGCACGGTGCAGGACCAGGTCGAGCGCGCGCTGTCGCGCTTTGTCGACGCGCCAGTGGCGACCTGGTGCGCCGGCCGCACCGACGCTGGCGTCCATGCGTTCAACCAGGTGGTGCACATCGACAGCCCGGTCACGCGCGAGCCTTTTTCCTGGTTGCGCGGCACCAACCGCTACCTGCCGTCCGACATCGCGCTGCAGTGGTGCGAGGCGGTGCCGGCTGACTTCCACGCCCGATACTCGGCACAGGGTCGGCGCTACCGCTACCTGTTGCTGGAGTCCGCCGTGCGACCTGCGCTCGAAGCCGGCAGCGCGGGCTGGGTCTTTCGCCCGCTCGATGCGGATGCCATGCGCCAGGCGGCCTTGCACTTGATCGGCGAGCACGATTTCAGCAGCTTCAGGTCCTCCGAATGCCAAGCACGCAGCCCGGTCAAGACCCTGCGCTCGCTGCAGATCAGCCGGCGCGGTGCTTACTGGCGCTTCGATGTCGACGGTTCGGCCTTCCTGCACCACATGGTCCGCAACATCATGGGCTGCCTGGTGGCCGTGGGCAGCGGTCGGCAATCGGCAGGCTGGCTGGCCGAGGTGCTGGCCGCGCGCAACCGCGACGCGGCAGCGCCGACCTTTGCTGCCGATGGCCTGTACTTTGCCGGGCCATACTACGACCCCGCGCTCGGCCTGACCGAGCACAACCCGGCCATGGACTGGCTGCCCTGAGCGAAATGGGGATCGAGCCGATGAATCAACGCACCCGCATCAAGATCTGTGGTCTGACCCGTGAGGCTGACCTGAGCGCTGCCGTTGACGCGGGCGCCGATGCGATCGGCTTCGTCCTCTATGCCAGGAGCCCGCGGGCGGTCACGGTGGCGCGCGCTGCCGAACTGGCGCGGCGACTGCCGCCCTTTGTCACGCCGGTGTGCCTGTTCGTCAATGCCGAAGCGGCCTTGATCGACGACGCGGTGCAATCCATTCCGGGGGCGCTTCTGCAGTTCCACGGCGACGAGTCGCCGGCGCACTGTGAAGCCCTGTTCCAGGCCAGCGGCCGGCCCTACCTGCGCGCTGCGCGGATGAAGCCGGGGTTTGCTTTGATAGACTTCGCGGCTGCGCATTCAAGCGCTGCCGCGATCCTGCTCGACACCGATGTCGAGGGCTACGGCGGCGGTGGAAAGGTTTTCGATTGGTCACTCGTGCCACGCCACGTGCCCCGTCCAGTCGTTTTGTCTGGTGGGTTGAATCCTGCAAACGTGATCGATGGGATCACGCATGTCCGGCCCTGGGCTGTTGACGTGAGCTCTGGCGTGGAGTTCGCCAAGGGCCAGAAGGATGCGGCGCTGATGCGCCAGTTTTGCCAGGCAGTGCGTGAAGCGGATTCACGGATCGCCGACGATTGGCAATGAACCAAGGACGCCGGGCTGCCAGGCTGCCCAGGCGCTGACCACAGGAATTTTCAATGTTCGACTACCAACAACCCGATGCTCAAGGGCACTTCGGGCCTTACGGCGGCACTTTTGTCGCCGAGACGCTGGTCCATGCGCTCGACGAGCTCAAGGCAGCTTACGCGCGCTACAGCCAGGACGCCGAGTTCATGGCCGAGTACCGCCATGAGTTGGCGCATTTCGTCGGCCGGCCCTCACCTATCTACCACGCCGCACGCATGAGTCGAGAGATCGGCGGGGCGCAGATCCACTTGAAGCGAGAGGACCTGAACCACACCGGCGCGCACAAGATCAACAACACCATCGGCCAGGCTTTGCTGGCCAAGCGCATGGGCAAGCCGCGCGTGATCGCCGAGACCGGTGCCGGTCAGCACGGCGTGGCCACTGCCACCATCTGTGCCCGTTACGGCATGGAATGCGTGGTCTACATGGGCAGCGCTGACGTGCTGCGGCAAAGCCCCAACGTCTACCGCATGCACCTGCTGGGTGCCAAGGTGGTACCGGTCGAGAGCGGCAGCAAGACGCTGAAGGACGCGCTCAACGAGGCCTTGCGCGACTGGGTGACGAACGTCGAGAACACTTTCTACATCATCGGCACGGTAGCCGGCCCGCATCCTTACCCGACGATAGTTCGCGACTTCCAGCGCGTGATCGGCGACGAGTGCCTGGTGCAGATGCCGGCACAGATCGGCCGCCAACCCGATGCGGTGATCGCCTGCGTCGGCGGTGGCAGCAACGCGATGGGCATCTTCTATCCGTATATTCAGCATGAAAAGGTGCGCTTGATAGGCGTCGAGGCGGCCGGTATGGGGCTGGAAAGCGGCAAGCATTCAGCCAGCCTGATCGCCGGCAGCCCTGGCGTTCTGCACGGCAACCGCACATATTTGCTGCAGGACGACAACGGCCAGATCACAGAGACCCACTCGATCTCTGCCGGCTTGGACTACCCCGGCGTCGGACCCGAGCATTCGTTCCTCAAGGACATCGGCCGGGCCGAGTACGTGGGCATCACCGACGACGAGGCGCTGTCGGCCTTCCACCGGCTGTGCCGTACCGAGGGCATCATCCCGGCGCTGGAGTCCAGCCACGCGGTGGCTTACGCGATGAAGCTGGCCGCGACGATGCGGCCCGACCAACACCTGCTGGTCAACCTGTCAGGCCGTGGCGACAAGGACATCGGCACCGTGGCCGACCTGTCAGGCGCAGAGTTTTTCTGCCGACCGTCTTGCAAAGGCCAATCGGTCAAAGGCGGTGTACAGACCATCGAGGTGACGCGATGAGCCGGATCGCTGCGACGCTGCAAGCGCTGAAAGACCAGGGCCGCAAGGCGCTGATTCCCTATGTCACCGCCGGCGACCCTTATGCCGACGCGACGGTCGAGATCATGCAGGCGCTGGCCGACGGCGGCGCTGACATCATCGAGCTCGGTGTGCCTTTCTCCGACCCGATGGCCGACGGTCCGGTGATCGCCCAGGCCAGCGAGCGTGCGCTGGCGCGCGGCATCGGCCTGACCCAAGTGTTGGCCTATGTCCGTTCCTTCCGTGCCGTGAATGCCAGCACCCCGGTGGTGCTGATGGGTTATGCCAACCCGGTCGAGCGCTACGATCAGATGCATGGCGCCGGCAGCTTCATCCGCGACGCGGCCAGCGCCGGTGTCGACGGCCTGCTGGTGGTCGACTACCCGCCCGAAGAGTGCGAGGTCTTCGCCGCTGACCTGAAGGCCGCAGGCCTGGATTTGATTTTTTTGCTCGCACCCACGTCCACCGAGGCGCGCATCCGCGAGGTCGGTTTGATCGCCTCGGGCTATGTCTACTACGTCTCGCTCAAGGGCGTGACCGGTGCCGGCCACCTCGACACCGATGCGGTGGCGCAAGCTGTTCCGCGAATCCGTGCCCATGTCAAGGTGCCGGTTGGGGTAGGCTTCGGCATTCGCGACGCATCGACCGCCCGGGCCGTGGCCCGGGTGTCTGACGCGGTGGTGATCGGCTCTCGGCTGGTGCAGATCCTGCACGATTCGCCGCGTTCGACGGCCGCCGGCGCGGGCAAGGCCTTCATGGCCGAAATTCGACAAGCGATCGACACGCTGTAAACCATTGGAGAGCGCAAGATGAGCTGGCTTGAAAAACTGCTGCCGCCCAAGATCCAGCAGACCGACCCGACCGAGCGTCGCTCGGTGCCCGAAGGTCTGTGGATCAAATGCCCGGCCTGCGAGACGGTGCTCTACAACGCCGACTTGGCGAAGAACGTCAATGTTTGTCCCAAGTGCAGCCACCACCACCGCATCGGTGCCAGGGCCAGGCTTGACGCATTCCTCGATGCCGAAGGTCGCTACGAGATTGGCCAGGAGGTGTTGCCTGTCGATCCGCTGAAGTTCAAGGACAGCCGCAAATACACCGAGCGGCTGAAGGTCGCGCTAGAGACCACCGGCGAGACCGATGCGCTGGTCGTGATCGGCGGCGCGGTGATGAGCGTGCCGCTGGTCGCTGCTTGCTTCGAGTTCGACTTCATGGGGGGGTCGATGGGGTCGGTCGTGGGTGAGCGCTTCGTTCGTGGCGTCGAGTCTGCGATCGAGCAAAAAGTGCCGTTCCTGTGTTTTGCGGCCACGGGTGGCGCCCGGATGCAGGAGGGTCTTTTCAGCCTTTTCCAGATGGCCAAGACCAATGCTGCACTGACCCATCTGGCCAAAGCCAAGCTGCCCTACATCAGTGTGTTGACCGATCCGACCATGGGCGGCGTGTCGGCCAGCTTTGCGTTTCTGGGCGACGTGGTGATCGCTGAGCCGCGCGCGCTAGTCGGATTTGCTGGCCCGAGGGTGATCGAAAACACGGTTCGCGAGAAGCTGCCCGAGGGTTTCCAGCGCGCTGAATTCCTGCTCGGCAAAGGGGCGATTGACCAAATCGTTGACCGACGCCAGCTGCGCTCGACCATTGCGCAGTTGCTTGCGATGCTGCAGCGCCAAAGCGCTGATGCCGTGTCTTGACGCCGCTTGTTCCCACCACCACCGGGCCCAGTTGGGCCCGGGCCTGTTTTTGAAAGCCCGATGAGCAATCCCTCCACGCTGGCCGACTGGCTCGCTCACTGCGAGCAGCTGCATCCCAAGACCATCGACATGACGCTGGAGCGTTTGGTGGCGGTGCGTGACAGGCTGGAGCTCCGCTTCTCGGTGCCGGTCATCAGTGTGGCGGGCACCAACGGCAAAGGCTCCTCATGTGCGATGCTCGAGGCGGTGGCGCTGCAGGCTGGCTACCGGGTGGGTGTCTACATCAAGCCGCACCTGGTGCACTTTGAGGAGCGGTGCCGCATCAACGGCGCGATGGTCAGCGCCGAATCGCTGCTGCCACATTTCGAGGCGGTTGAAGCCGCGCGTCAGGGCGTCACGCTGACCTGGTTCGAGTTCACCACCTTGGCCATCATGCGTGCGCTGGCCGCAGCGCCACTCGACTTGGTGATCCTGGAGGTCGGCATGGGCGGGCGGCTCGATGCGGTCAACGCGGTCGATGCCGACTGTGCACTGATCACCAGCATCGCGCTCGACCACACAGAGTTCCTCGGCAGCGACCGCGAGGCGATCGCGTTCGAAAAAGCCGGCATCATGCGCCCAGGCAAGCCTGTGATCGTCAGCGACCCCGTTCCTCCTGCCGCGCTGCAGGCGCGAGCTGATGCGGTCGGCGCTGACCTGTGGTTGCTGGGACGCGACTACAACTTCCAGGGTGACAAGCTGCAGTGGGCTTGGCGCGGGCGGCAGCAGCGCTTCAACGGCCTGGCCTATCCGGCGCTGCGTGGCGCCAATCAATTGATCAATGCCGCCGGCGCGTTGGCGGTGTTCGAGGCGATGCGTGACCGACTGCCGATCAACGCCCAAGCGGTGCGCAATGGCTTGGCCATGGTCGAGCTGCCGGGCCGCTTCCAGGTCATCGCCGGCCAACCTGCGCTGGTGCTCGACGTGGCGCACAACCCGCAGTCGGTCGCGGCGCTGGCCAACAACCTCGACCAGATGGGCTATTTCCCCCAGACCCACGCGGTGTTTGGGGCGATGCGCGACAAAGACCTGTCGACGATGCTCGCGCACATCGCGCCATTGGTCGACCATTGGCACCTGGCCGATCTGCCCGCGGCAAGGGCGGCTGGCGCTTCTGAATTGGCGGCAGCTATTCGTGCTGCCAGCGCTGGCCGGGCCGTCAGCATGACGCTGCATCCTGACCCTGAAGCGGCGCTGCAAGCGGCCGCTTCAGCGGCTGACCCGGCTGATAGAATCGTGGTCTTTGGCTCCTTCTACACCGTGGGCGGTGTGCTGAAAAACGGCTTGCCAAGGCTGTCAGCCCGGCATCTTGGGCCGGGCCCAGCTTGATCCCGGTCGCCGGCTTGGCGAATTCAGGCCCGTCCCCGTTCTTTCACCCCACTCGGCTGCGGCCCGCCTCGCATGGGTCTGCTGTCTTACTTCAAGCGCAAGTCCGAAGCGTCTGCCGCTGCGATACCGCCGGCAGAGATGGATGGCGTCGCGGCCGCGCGAACCCTGGCCCGTCGCCGCTTGATCGGTGCCACCGTGTTGCTGGGGATCGGTGTGGTCGGGTTTCCGCTGCTGTTCGAAACCCAGCCTCGACCGATTGCGATCGACATCCCGATCGAGATTCCGCGCAAGGACGGTGCGCCAGCATTGGTCTTGCCACCGGCTGTCACCGCGCCGGCCGCCGCGCCCGCGGCCAAGGTCGCCAGCGTGCCTGCCGAAATCGTCGAGCGCTCTGCCGACGAAGGTCGGGAGTTGGCAGCATCCGCGCCTGCGCTCAAGCCAAGCGCTAAATCCACGCCCAAGCCAGCGTCGGCAGCGAGCCTGGTGCCTGCCAAGCCACTGCCCGCCGCACCCAAGCCTGCTGACGATGGTGGCCGGGCCCGCGCGCTGCTCGACGGCGAGACCAGCCCATCCAGCGCCCCCAGCGCCCGTGTGGTGGTGCAGGTGGGCGCTTTTGCCGATGCCGGCAAGCTCGCCGAGGTGCGTCACAAGCTCGAAAAGCTGGGCTTGAAGACCTATACCCAGGTGGTTGAGGTCGAGGGCAGCAAGCGCACCCGTGTTCGGGTCGGGCCGTTCGACAATCGGGCCGAGGCCGACAAGGCCGCAGCACGGATCCGGGCCGCTGGTTTGCCGGCGGCGATCCTCACGCTGTGATCGTCGAGCCTGCGTTGGGTTGGGTCGACTGGGCTCTGTTGTCGGTGCTGGCCTTGTCGGTGCTGGTGGGTCTGTGGCGCGGTCTGGTCTTCGAGTTGATGTCGCTGGTCGGCTGGGTCGTGGCCTATGTCTTGGCGCAGATGTTTTCACCCCAGCTCGCGGATTATTTGCCCGTCGGTGCGCCGGGTACGGCCTTGCACCAGGGGCTGGCTTTTGTGCTGAGCTTTGTCGGCGTGCTGATCGCCTGGTCACTGTTGGCCAAGCTGGTTCGAATGGGTCTGCATGCCACACCGCTGACCTTGATTGACCGATTGCTCGGTGCTGGCTTCGGCCTGTTGCGAGGTTCGGCCTTGCTGCTGGTATTGGCGACCATCGTGGCCTTCACACCTGTCCTGCGCTCGCCGCCTTGGCAGGCATCGCAGGGTGCGGCCTGGCTGGGTCAGTTGCTGCTGGGGCTCAAGCCCCTGTTGCCGGCCGAGATGGCCCGCCACTTCCCGGTTTGACGGGCCAAGGCATTCGGCCCCGACTGACTCTTTCATCTCGTATCCCCAGGACTCCCCACCATGTGCGGCATTGTTGGCGTGATCTCCAAAGCGCCGGTCAACCAGTTGATCTACGACGCGCTGCTGCTGCTGCAGCACCGCGGACAAGATGCCGCCGGCATCGTCACGATGCAGGGCACGCAGTGCTTCATGCACAAGGCTCGCGGCATGGTCAAGGACGTGTTCCGCACCCGCAACATGCGCGCGCTGCCCGGCGCCGTGGGGCTGGGCCAGGTGCGTTACCCGACCGCCGGCAACGCTTTCAACGAGGAAGAGGCGCAGCCCTTCTACGTCAACGCGCCTTACGGCATCGTGCTGGTGCACAACGGCAACCTGACCAATGCCCATGCACTCAAGCAAGAGCTGTTCGATGTCGACCGTCGCCACATCAACACCGGCAGCGACACCGAGGTGCTGATCAACGTGCTGGCGCACGAAATGGAACTCGCTGGTCGCGATGTGCCGCTGACGCCGGCCTTGGTGTTTCGTGCGGTGCGGGCGGTGCACCGGCGGATCAGAGGTTCCTATGCGGTGATCGCGCTGATCGCTGGCTATGGACTGCTGGCATTTCGCGACCCCTATGGCATCCGGCCGCTGGTCTTTGGCGAGGCCGAGTTGTCGGCCGCCGAGGGCGGCGGCAAGACCGTGATGTTGGCCAGCGAAACGGTGGCGCTCGAAGGCACAGGTCATCAGGTGGTTCGCGACGTGGCGCCGGGCGAAGCGATCTTCATCGATACAGCTGGTCAGCTGCACAGTCAACAGTGCGCCGACGCGCCGTCGCTGCATCCCTGCATGTTCGAGTATGTCTACCTGGCGCGGCCTGATTCGGTGATCGACGGCATCTCGGTCTACCAGGCGCGGCTGAACCTGGGCGAGAGTCTGGCGCAACGCGTGATCAACACCATGCCGCCCAGTGATATCGACGTGGTGATCCCGATTCCCGAGTCGAGCCGGCCGTCGGCGATGCAGTTGGCGCAAAAAATCGGCAAACCCTACCGCGAAGGTTTCGTGAAGAACCGCTATGTCGGTCGCACCTTCATCATGCCGGGCCAGCAGGCGCGCAAGAAGAGCGTGCGCCAGAAGCTCAATGCGATCGGTGTCGAGTTCAAGGGCCGCAATGTGCTGCTGGTCGACGATTCGATCGTTCGCGGCACGACCAGCAAGGAGATCGTGCAGATGGCGCGCGAGGCCGGTGCGCGTCGCGTCTACATGGCCTCGGCAGCGCCGCCGGTGCGCTACCCCAATGTCTACGGCATCGACATGCCCACGCCGGAGGAGCTGATCGCCCATGGCCGCACGCAGGAGCAGATCCGCGAGTTCATCGGGGCCGATGCGCTGATCTATCAAGACGTCGACGTGATGAAGCGCGTCGTCGGGGCACTCAACCCGGCGATCCAGGGCTTTGAGGCGAGTTGCTTTGACGGCCACTACATCACCGGTGACATCAGCCTGGCCGATTTCGAGGCAATCGAAACCCAGCGCATCGAAGCCCGTCTGCAAGACGAAGACAGCAGTGACCGAACCCGCCTGACGCTGCAAAGCCGGGCTGACACATGATGAGCATGAAACCACAAGACCCCAAGAAAATTCCCCGCGTCGCGTTACCCGCTGATGCCAGACCCGACACGCTGGCGGTGCGCGAAGGCTTGCCGCGCACGGTCTGGGGTGAAAACAGCGAGGCGCTGTTTCTGACCAGCAGCTTTGTCCAGCCTGACGCCGCCACGGCCGCCGCGCGCTTTGCCAACGAGGAAGAGGCTTTCACCTACAGCCGATTTTCCAATCCGACGGTGATGATGATGGAGCGGCGCCTGGCCGCACTCGAGGGCACCAGCGGCTGCATCGCCACTGCCAGCGGCATGGCTGCGATCATGCTGCTGGTGATGGGACTGCTCAAGGCGGGTGACCATGTGGTGTGCTCGCGCAGCGTGTTCGGTTCGACCATCAAGCTGCTGCAGAGCGAGTTTGGCAAGTTCGGCGTTCAAAGCACTTTTGTCTCGCAGACCGATCTGGCCGAGTGGCGCGCGGCGATCCAGCCCAACACCCGCTTGCTGTTCGCCGAGACGCCGAGCAATCCGCTGACCGAGGTCTGCGATATCCGCGCGCTGGCCGAGATCGCCCATGCCTGCGGCGCCTGGCTGGCGGTGGACAACTGCTTTTGCTCGCCGGCGCTGCAGCGACCGGCCGAGTACGGCGCCGATTTCATCATCCATTCCGGCACCAAGTACCTCGATGGCCAGGGAAGGGTGATCGCCGGCGCGATCTGCGGATCGGCTGAGATGGTCGAGCAGAAGTTCGTGCCGGTGATGCGATCTTGCGGCCTGAGCCTGTCGCCGTTCAACGCCTGGGTCGTGCTCAAGGGCATGGAGACGCTGGCGATCCGAATGCGCGAGCAAAGTGCGCGCGCCTTGCAACTGGCGACCTGGCTGGAGTCACAAGCGCAGGTCGCGAGGGTCTACTACCCTGGTTTGGTCTCCCATCCACAGCATGCGTTGGCGATGACCCAGCAAGCCGGCCTCGGAGGCGCCGTGTTGAGCTTTGTTGTACGGGGCGAGGGCGCGGTCGCGGCACGGGCGAATGCCTTTGCCGTGATTGACCACACCCAGATCTGCTCGATAACGGCCAATTTGGGCGACACCAAAACCACGATCACCCACCCGGCCAGCACCTCGCACGGCAGGCTGACCGAGGTCCAGCGCCAGGCGGCAGGCATTGCGCAGGGCTTGATCCGGGTCGCGGTCGGTCTCGACGATGTCGAGGATTTGAAGGCCGACCTGCTGCGTGGCCTGGTGACGCTGTGATGGCTTCGACAAGCCTTGTCAGGACCCGAATCGCGCCGTCGCCGACGGGTTTTCTTCACCTGGGAACGGCGCGCACAGCGCTCTACTCCTGGGCCTATGCCCGCCACTATGGCGGCGAGTTTGTGCTGCGCATCGAAGACACCGATGTCGCGCGTTCGACCCAGGATTCGGTCAGCCAGATTCTCGACTCGATGCGCTGGCTCGGGCTGGACTATGACGAAGGGCCGATCTACCAGATGCAGCGGCTGGCGCGCTACCACGCCGTGGTCGAGCAGATGCTGGCCGCCGGCACCGCCTACCGCTGTTACTGCACGCCCGAGGAACTGGACGCGATGCGCGAAGCCCAGCGCGAGCGCGGCGAGAAGACCCATTACGACGGCCGCTGGCGACCTGCGCCGGGCAAGCGGCTGCCGCCGGTGCCCGCAGGCGTCAAGCCGGTGGTTCGATTTGCCAACCCGGTCGACGGCATCGTCAGCTGGGACGACCTGGTCAAGGGCAGCATCAGCATCTCCAACCACGAGATCGACGACCTGATCATCCTGCGTCCCGACGGGGTGCCGACCTACAATTTTGCGGTCGTTGTCGACGACTGGGACATGGCGATCAGCCATGTGTTTCGTGGCGACGAGCACATCAACAACACGCCTTGGCAGATCAACCTGTTCAACGCGCTGGGCGCGCCTTTGCCGCGATTCGGGCATTGCCCGATCATCCTGGGCGATGACGGTCAGAAGCTGTCCAAGCGCCGCGGCGCGGTCAGCGTCACCGCTTATGAACAGGCCGGCTACCTGCCCGAGGCGATGCTCAACTACCTGGCGCGTCTGGGTTGGAGTCATGGCGACGAAGAGCTGTTCAGCCTGGCGCAGATGGTGGATTGGTTTGACGGCAGCCATCTCGCCAAGAGCCCGGCGCAATGGGATCCGGCCAAGCTGGCCTGGGTCAATGCGCAGCATCTCAAGCTTGCCGACGACGGCAGGTTGGCAGGGCTGGTGGCAGCGCAGTTGGCCAGCCGTGGCGTCACGGTGACGGCGGATGAGCGGCTGGCGGCGATGTGCGCGCTCTACAAGGACCGCTGCAACACGACGGTCGAGTTGGCCGACTGGCTGGGCATGTACTTTGTGCCCGTCGCAGCACCGGCGGACGAACTGGCGCCGCTGCTGACCGATGCGGTTCGCGCAGCCTTGGTGGCGCTGCGCGATCGGCTGGCGGGCTGTGAATGGGACAAGGCGGCGATTGGCCAGGCCCTCAAGTCCAGCTTGGCCGAACACCAGCTCAAGATGCCACAGCTCGCGATTCCTCTGCGTCTGTTGCTGTGTGGTCGGGCGCAGACGCCATCGGTTGATGCGGTGGTGGCGCTGTTTGATCGATCGACTGCGCTCAGCCGCTTGCAATCGCTCTGAGAATCATGCTACAGTCATGGACTCGCTTGAACAGCAAGTGATGACGTACAAGCTTGAAGAAGCGAGTGCGGTATCTACGGGGGTATAGCTCAGCTGGGAGAGCGCTTGCATGGCATGCAAGAGGTCATCGGTTCGATCCCGTTTACCTCCACCATTTTCTTGGGACTCAGGTTTTGGGGAAATTCAGGTGGCGCTGTTCAAGTCGGTAAAGATGTCAGTCCCCTTCGTCTAGAGGCCTAGGACACCACCCTTTCACGGTGATTACAGGGGTTCGAATCCCCTAGGGGACGCCAGATTCACCGCCTCAATGCGGTGGCAAAAAAGAGCACTCAGGTGCTCTTTTTTGTTTCTTCAGCGGTTTTTGCCACGGCAGGACGAGTGTCCTGCCGGCTGAGACCGTCAGGAAAATCCCAGCAGTCGCTTGGCGTTTTCCTTCAGGATCAGCGGTTTGACCTTGTCCTTGAAGCCGGCTTCGTCGAAGTCTTTCATCCAGCGCTCGGGCGTGATCAGCGGGTAATCGCTGCCGAACAGCACGCGGTCTTTGAGCAAGGTGTTGGCGTACTGCACCAGCTGTGATCGAGACCTACCTCGGCGCGGCGCGCAAGCCATCTTGACGCGATCCTGGGGCTCAAGCGCGATGTGGTTCTGCCAGGCGGCCGGCATGCTGAAGATGATGACCAGGGCGACTTGCTGGCATGGCGCGTGATCCTGCCTCGGCTGTAGAACGCCCGGCAGACGCTTCGGCGCTGTCGTTGGGTCCGCTGAGCGGCGTGCTGGGCTATCACATCGCACAGGCCTCGGTCACCACAGGCGAGCTGTTTGAGCGCCATATCGGTCACCCGCTCGGTCTGCGCAAGGTGGAGTATTCGCTGCTGATGTTGATCCTGGCCAATGGTCCGCTCGCGCCCAAGCGCCTGGCCAAGGCGCTGGCGCTGTCGGCGCCGAATCTGACGATGTTGCTGGACCGTCTGCAGGAGCGCGGTCTGCTGTGGCGAGAGCGCAGCCAGGTCGATCGCCGTTCGCAGAACGTGGGGCTGACCGAGGAGGGCGAGCGCATCGCACGGGTCTCAGCCGACGCTGCATCCACCATGGAACTGGCTTTGTTCGACCGCCTGAGTCGCGCCGAGCACGCCATGCTGATTGAACTGCTGCGAAAAGTCGCTGCCCGATGACAGGGTTTCGCGCTGTCGGCGGCGTGGCGCGATGCGATGGAGTCCGTCGAGGCGATGGTCGGCGGGCAAGTTGGCCCAGCCTGTCGTCAGCGAGCCCGCCGATAGGCGCGCTCGCCGCGATCACCAGGGTGCACGGCCTATTCCCATCACGCGCCGGTACCACTCGTGGAAGTGCTGCATGCCGTCTTCCATCGGGCTCTGGTAAGGCCCGGCCTCGTCGTCGCCGCGTTCCATCAGCGCCTTGCGCCCGGCGTCCATGCGCAGCGCGATCTCGTCATCCTCGACACAGGTCTCCATGTAGGCGGCCTGCTCAGCAGCGATGAATTCGCGCTCGAAGGCGGCGATCTCCTCGGGGTAATAGAACTCCACCATGTTGACCGTTTTCTGCGGCCCTTTGGGGTAGAGCGTCGAGACCACCAGCACATGCGGATACCACTCGACCATGATGTTCGGGTAGTAAGTCAGCCAGATCGCGCCCTGTTTGGGTGGCGCGCCATTGCCCAGCGCCAGCACCGCCTCATGCCAGCGCTTGTAGGCCGGTGATCCCGCCTGGCGCAGCGAGTCGTTGATGCCCACGGTCTGCACCGAATGATGGCGGCTGAACTCCCATTTCAGGTCGTCGCAGCTGACAAAGCGGCCCAGTCCCGGGTGGAACGGTCCGACGTGGTAATCCTCCAGGTAGACCTCGATGAAGGTCTTCCAGTTGTAGGCGCACTCGTGCAGATGCACCTTGTCGAGCACATAGCCCGTGAAATCGAGATCAGCGCGCGGTCCTACATGGCCGAGCTCGGTCTCGATGTCACGACCGTTGTCCTCGAACACCATGCCGTTCCAGGTTCGGGTGGGGTAGTTGTTGAGGTGCAGGCAGGGGTCGTGGTCGAACAGCGGCGCACCGAGCAACTTGCCCTTCAGGTCGTAGGTCCAGCGGTGCAGCGGGCAGACGATCTGGCCAGCGGCGCCTCCGCGCACCTGACCTCGTCCGCGCAGCATCAGCGCCTGGCGGTGTCGGCAGACGTTGGAGACCAATTCCACGCCTTGCGGCGTGCGCACCAAGGCCCGGCCCTCGCCCTCTTGGGGCAGTGCATAGAAATCGCCCACCTCAGGCACTGACAGCTCGTGCCCCAGGTAGCGGGGCCCGTGCTGAAAGATCAGCTCCATCTCGCGACGGAACAAATCATCCGAAAAATAGGTGGTGACGGAGAGTTGCGAGCGGGCCGACACGTCGTCAAGACGTTCGCGCGCAAGAGCTTCGAGACTGACGCTCAGGTTCGACATGATCCCCGGGATCTCCAGCAAGGATGTCAAAAACCCTCCCACCCGGTGGCCCTGCGGATGGGCATGTTCAACAATGATGAAAAACGGTTCCAATCCAGGATCCGCATTCGGGAATTGTAGTCGGCTGCTGTGGTCAGCCCACCACAGCCAGCGACTAAAATCCTTCGGTTGTTGAACCTTATCGCTTGTCCTTGCGCCCGCTTCCCATGATCTTCTGTGCATCGCCAATGACCCAGCCCGACTGCTTAGAAGCGGTCCGCTTCGCGCGCGGCGATGCGTCACAGCGGCGCCGGATACCGGCATGACCCAGGACGCTTTCGACCGCTGGATGCTCGAAACGCTGGCGATGGTCGAGCAGCGCTTGTCGCTGTGGGTGCCTTCATCCGCACCTGCCGGCTTGGGCGAAGCGATGCGCTATGGTGTGCTCGACGGCGGCAAACGCTTGCGACCCTTGCTGGTGCTCGCAGCCTGCGAGGCGGTGGATGGTCATGTTGAAGCGGCGCTGCGGGCAGCGGTGGCGGTCGAGTTGATCCATGCCTATTCGCTGGTGCATGACGACATGCCCTGCATGGACAACGATGTGCTGCGCCGCGGCAAGCCCACCGTCCATGTCCGCTTCGGCGAGGCTGGTGCGATGCTGGCCGGCGATGCGATGCAGGCCTTGGCTTTTGAGGTCCTCACACCCGAGCAAGGCATCGCGCCCGAGTTGCAAGCCAGGCTTTGTGGGCTGTTGGCACGTGCCGCTGGCCATGACGGCATGGCCGGCGGCCAGGCGATCGACCTGGCCAGCACTGGCATGAGCCTCGACGAAGCCTGTCTGCGCGACATGCATCGCCGCAAGACTGGCGCGCTGCTGCGGACCAGCGTGTTGATGGGCGCAGCCACGGGCGCATGCTCTGCCGCAGCCTGGGCCGCGCTGACCGAATTCGGTGACGCGATCGGCCTGGCCTTCCAGGTGGTCGACGACATCCTCGACGTTACCCAGGCGTCTGAAAAACTGGGCAAGACGGCCGGCAAGGATCTGCATGCCAACAAGCCGACTTACGTCACCGTGCTCGGTCTGACCGAAGCGCGGCGCCAGGCGCATGCGCTGCATGGCCAGGCACAAGACGCCCTCATGCGCAGTGGACTTGCCGATGCAGGCCGGCTGCGCTTGCTCGCCGACATGGTGGTCGAGCGCGACAGCTGACCCGAAAGCGCTCATGCCCTCCTCCTTGTTGGACACCATCAACGCACCAGCCGACCTGCGTCGCTTGTCGCGCAGCGAACTCGAGCGCTTGGCCAGCGAATTGCGCAGCTTCGTGCTGAACACGGTGAGCAAGACCGGCGGCCACCTGTCGTCCAACCTGGGCACGATCGAGCTGACGGTTGCGCTGCACTATGTGTTCAACACCCCGCACGACCGCATCGTCTGGGACGTGGGCCACCAGACCTACCCGCACAAGATCCTCACGGGACGTCGCGAGGCGATGGCCACGCTCAAGCAATTGGGCGGCATCAGCGGTTTTCCGCGCCGCGTCGAAAGCGAGTACGACACATTCGGTACCGGTCACTCGTCGACATCGATCTCCGCGGCTTTGGGCATGGCCCATGCGGCCAAACTCAAGGGCGAGCGCCGCCGCGCGGTGGCGGTGATCGGCGACGGGGCTTTGACCGGCGGCATGGCCTTCGAGGCCCTCAATCACGGCGGGGCGGCCGACGGTGTGGGCCTGGCCGACTTGCTGGTGATCCTCAACGACAACGACATGTCGATCAGCCCGCCAGTGGGTGCGCTGAACAAGCACTTGGCGCGATTGATCAGCGGTAACTTCTACACCGCGGCTCGCGAAGGCGCGAAGAGCGTGCTGAAGAACACACCGCTGTACGAATTGGCGCGCCGATTCGAAGAGCACACCAAGGGCATGGTCGTGCCTGGCACCATCTTCGAAGAGCTCGGCTTCACCTATGTCGGCCCGATCGATGGCCACGACCTGGATGCACTGATCCCGACCTTGGAAAATCTGCGTGACCGGCCTGGCCCGCAGTTCCTGCACGTCATCACGAAGAAAGGCAACGGTTACAAGCTGGCCGAAGCCGACCCGATCAACTACCACGGGCCGAGCAAGTTCGACCCTGCCGTCGGCCTGCAAAAACCGACGACTGCGCCCAAGCTCAGTTTCACCCAGGTCTTTGGTCACTGGTTGTGCGACATGGCAGCGGCTGACGAGCGCCTGGTGGCCATCACCCCGGCGATGCGCGAGGGCTCCGGCTTGGTCGAGTTTGAGCAGCGCTACCCCAAGCGCTACTTCGACGTCGGCATCGCAGAGCAGCACGCCGTCACTTTCGCCGCAGGCCTGGCCTGTGAAGGTCTCAAGCCGGTGCTGGCGATTTACTCCACCTTCTTGCAGCGCGGTTACGACCAGCTGATCCACGACGTGGCGCTGCAGAACCTGCCGGTGGTGTTTGCGCTTGACCGTGCTGGACTCGTCGGCGCCGACGGTGCCACCCATGCCGGGGCCTACGACATCGCCTACCTGCGCTGCATCCCCAACCTCAGCGTGCTGACACCCGCAGATGAAGATGAATGCCGCAAGGCGCTGACCAGCGCATTCCGCCAGGACCATCCCGTGGCGGTGCGCTACCCGCGCGGTGCAGGCATCGGCAAGGCTGTCGAGCCAGGTCTTGCCGAACTGCCTTGGGGTCGAGGCGAATTGCGACGTCAATCCGCAATGCCGGTTGGATCAGGCCGGCGCATTGCGATCCTGGCTTTCGGCACCTTGCTGTATCCGGCCTTGGCTGCGGCGGACAAGCTGGACGCCACCGTGGCCAATATGCGTTTCGCCAAACCGATCGACGCCGCGCTGGTGATGGAACTCGCGCGCAGCCACGATGCACTGGTCACGGTCGAAGAAGGTGCGATCAGCGGCGGTGCGGGCAGCGCCGTCGGGGAATGTCTGGCGGCCGCTGGCCTCACGCTGCCGCTGCTCCACCTGGGCTTGCCCGATGAGTTCATCGAGCACGGTGATGCGGGCAAGCTGCTGATGGGCTTGGGCCTGGATGCAGCAGGCATCGAGGCCGCGGTGCGCAAGCGCTTCGGTGGCCACCTCTCGCTGGTCAAGCCAGCGGTCAACGAGTGAGCGGCGCTCGCTCGCCTGGGTTGTGGAGCATGGCGCTGTGAGCATGGGCGCTGGCTTGATCGACGCTGCGGTGCACGACGCGCAGGCCATGCGCCGGGCCGATGCCGGGCTGCTGTCGCTGGCCTTGATGGACGCTCGCAACCGCACCTTGGGTTGGCTGGCGGCTTTCGAAGGCTTGCCGCTGGACTTGACGTTTGATGGCTTTGACCCGCCTTGGTGGCTGGCGGGGCAAGCGGCCTGGTTCCAGGAGTTCTGGGTTGCCCGCCATGTGCAACGGGGCCGCGGCGAAGCTGCTGACCCGGCAGGGCTGCGCTTGGCGTCCGTCGAGCCGCGCGCCGACGGTTGGTTCGGTGCCCGCGCCAGTGGTCGGTCGCAGCGCTGGCAGCAGTCTCCGCCCAGGCTCGATGAGCTGCAGGCCTTTCTGGCGCTGACGCTGGAGACCACGCTCGACTTGCTCGACAAGGCAGAACCCGGCGACCAGGGCTTGCATGTCTTTCGCATGGCGCTGCTCAACGAGGACCGACTGGGCGAGACCTTGGCGGTGCTGGTGCAGGGCTTGGCGTTGGCGCCTGAGCGCTACCAAGCCTTGATGGAGCGCGGCTTGTGGCCCAGTTTGCCGAGTCGCAGCCGGCGCGACCCGCTGCACTTGCCGGGTCAGATGCTGATGCTGGGTTCGCCCCCGGGTGGCGCTGTGCCTGACGCCGAGAGGTGGGCACACCAGGTGCAGGTGCCTGAATTCGAGATCGATGCGCAGCCCGTGACCTGGTCGCAGTTTGTCGAGTTTGTCGATGACGGTGGCTACGACGACAGGCGCTGGTGGACCCAGGCCGGTTGGACGGCGCTGGCGGCCAGCACCAGGCGCTCGCCGCGCTATGTCGAGCAGATGGCCGGCGGCGTGCTGGCGCGCCGTCAGGGCCGACTGCAGCGTCTACCGCTGGCACAAGCACTGGTGCATGTCAGTGCGCATGAGGCCGTTGCCTGGTGCAACTGGTCCGGGCGACGCTTGCCCACCGAGGCCGAATGGACCTTGGCGGCCACCACCGCCAGCGCCCGCGGGTTTGCCTGGGGTGAATTGCTGGAGTGGGTGGCTGGCCAGGCCGGGCCTTACCCTGGGAATCCGGGCGGACCGGCGGCTTTGGATGCGCAGGACTTTGTAACGGGCTGGCGTGTGTTGCGGGGGGCTTCAGCTTGGGGCAGTCCGCGCCTTCGCCACCCGCAAGCCCGCCGCTTCGCAGCCCCCGAGCGCGATGAGTTGTTTGTCGGATTTCGCAGCTGCGCGGTGTAGCGCGGTCTGATGTCGACCCGCTTGCGATGCGGGCCGAACGGCGTGACCAGATCGCCTGTGAGGACTTGAGGCCATTGGCGTTGACGGAAAATTTTTCAGCTTCAACGCCCGCATGTCGCTGTTCTCCTGCTCTGTATTTCTTCGCTTTTTCGCCATGAAACTCGCCGCTGCCGTATTGAATCGCCTGACCAAGGCCTTTGTCGCGGCTTGTCTGGTGGCGTGGCAGCTGCCAACAGCCTGGGCCGCCGAGGTCGTTGTCACCGGCTCGGCGCGGGCGCAACAAGTGCTCGACGCACCATTCGCCATCACTGTGGTCGACGCTTCGGCGCTGCGTGACGCCGGTCCGATGGTCAACCTGTCCGAGGTGATGGCCCGGGTGCCGGGGCTGGTGGTCAACAACCGCAACAACTACGCCCAGGACTTGCAGATCAGCTCGCGCGGTTTTGGCGCCCGGGCGGCTTTCGGCGTTCGCGGGCTGAGGCTTTATGCCGACGGCATCCCCGCGACTATGCCCGACGGTCAAGGCCAGGCGGCGCATTTCGACCTCGCTGCAGCGCAGCGCATCGAGGTGCTGCGCGGGCCGTTTTCGGTGCTTTACGGCAACGCGTCGGGTGGCGTGATCGCGATGTTCTCGGCGCCGGTCAAGCAGGCCCAGACCGAGTTGTCGCTCGATGCGGGCAGTTTCGGTCTGCGCCAGCAACGTTTCAGCGTTGCCAGCCCACTGGACGGCGGCTTAGACCTGCGCGCCAGCCACGCCGACCTGGATATCGATGGCTTCCGACCCCAAAGCGCGGCGCATCGCAGCTTGGGCAACCTGCGGCTGGGCTGGCAGGGCGGCGCCGACAAACTGACGCTGCTGGTGTCGGACCACCATCAGCGGGCGCAGGACCCGCTGGGGCTGACCGCAGCGCAGCTTGCCGCCAACCCAAGGCAGACTGCGCCCGAGGCGCTGGCTTACGACACCCGCAAGACGATTCGCCAGACCCAGGCCGGGCTCAACTGGCGGCATGATTTTGGCGACGCCAGCGTGCTGCGTGAGAGTTCGTTGACGGTCTACCACGGCTCGCGTGGCGTCACGCAGTGGCAGGCGATCACGCCGGCTGCTCAAGCCAATGCCAAGAGCGGCGGCGGCGTGGTCGATTTCGACCGACTCTATGGCGGCGTCGAAGGCAAGCTGACGCTGCAGCTCGGCGCCACCGACCTTGTCGCCGGCGTCAGCGTCGAATCGCTGCGCGACGACCGCCAGGGCTACGAGAACTTCAGCGGCCCATTGGCCACGCCGACCGTGCTGGGCATCATCGGCAGGCTGCGGCGCAACGAGGTCAACCATGCCAGCACCACTGACGGTTTTGTGCAGGCGCGCAGGCCGTTTGCCGAGGGCTGGGACCTGACCGGCGGCGTGCGCGCAGGTCGGGTCGAACTCAGCACCGAGGACCGCTTTGCCGTCAGCGCTGCCAACCCTGACGACTCTGGCAAGTTGTCTTACGCCTACGCCAACCCGGTGCTAGGCCTGCGCTGGACGCCTGCGCCCGCTTGGGCCCTGCATGCCAGCGTGGCGCGCGGTTTCGAATCGCCCACCTTGGGCGAATTGGCTTACAGCACGGCATCGGCGGGCGGATTCAACAACGCACTCAAGGGTCAAACCAGCCGTCAACTCGAGCTCGGCGCCAAATGGCGCAGCGCGGTGTTGGAGCTAGACGCCGCGTTGTTCAAGGTCGCCACATCGAACGAGATCGGTGTGCTGTCGAACAGCGGCGGTCGCTCGATTTACCAAAATGTCGGTCGCACCCAGCGCTACGGCGCTGAACTCTCAGGCTTGTGGCGCCCGGCGCCCGGCCTGCGCCTGCAGGCGGCGCTGTCACTGCTGCATGCGCAGTACATCGACAGCTTTCCGACCTGCACCGGCACACCTTGCAGCCCCACCAGCAACGCGGCCACTGTGCGGGCTGGCAACCAGATCTCGGGCACCCAAAAGGCGACCGGCTGGGCCGAGGCCGCGTGGCGACCTGGCACGGTCTTGGCCGGATTTCCAGGCGAACTGGGGCTGGAGTGGCGCGGCATCGCGCGCACGCTGGCCAACGACACCAACAATGCCGTGGCTGCAGGCTATGTGCTGGCCAACTTGCGCTGGAGTGCCAGCTTGGCGCTGGGTGCGCAGGACTCGATCGAGGCGCTGGCGCGGATCGACAACCTGTTTGACAAGGCATTCGTTGGCAGCGTGATCGTCAACGACGGCAACAGCCGATTTTTCGAGCCCGGTGCGCCGCGCAGCGCGCTGGTGTCGCTGCGCTGGCAGCATCGCTGGTGAGCTGACGGCGACCGCTCGGCCGTATTGACGCATGCAACTGGACCTGATGCGTCTGGTGATGAGGCGAGCCGGCTCAGTTGCCGCAGCGGTGCTGTTGCTGGCGCTAGGCTTGGGGCTGGCGCGCATGGGCGTGGACATCGACGACGAGGTCGATGCCGCGGTCACTCTGGCCCAGTTGGTGTCTAAACTGACTGCTGCGGCGCCGCTCGACGACGCCGCCGCTTTGGGTGAACTGCGCAAGATCGTTGCCGATCACCCGCCGCGCCACCTGCTGCTCAGCGTGCAGGACGGCGACGGTCGATTGCTGTTGGCACCACCACCGCCGCCGCCGACCGTTGCGTTGGACGGGCTGCTGGCACTGCATCGCCGCCTGCTCTCTGCGCCAGACGCGCGCTATGTCAGCTGGGACCTGCTTCGGCCTGGCGGAGCACGCTGGATCATCACGCTGGCCGCATCGCGCGAGAGCGAACGCCGCGAGGCGATGGTCCATCTGGTCGGCACGCTGGCGCTGCTGCTGGCCTGCATCGTCGGGCTGCTGCTGGCGATGCGCTGGAACCTGCGCCGGGCGCTGGCGCCGTTGGAACGCTTGCTGGCGGCGATCGGCGGCATCGAAGGCCCTGACGCGCAGGCTGTTCAGGCCTTGCCGGCGATGCCGGTTCGCGAGCTTGAAGCCTTGGCCTCAGCCTTGCGCCATCTGGGTCGCGCGCTCGATGCCGCGCAAGCACAGCGGCGCTTGCTCAGCCAGCAGGTGCTGACGCTGCAGGAGGACGAGCGCACCCGATTGGCGCGCGAACTGCACGACGAGTTCGGGCAGCGCTTGACGGCTTTGCGCTTGGATGCCGTCTGGCTGTCGCACCAGCTTGCAGGACAACCCTTGCTCAAGCCGGTGGTCGAAGGCATGGCACGGCAATGCGCGCTGGTCCAGCAAGACATCCGCTCGCTGCTGTCGCGGCTGCAGCCTTTTGGTCACGACGACGATGCCGACAGCGAGAGCTTGTTGCGACTGGTCTCCTTGCTGCGCGCGTTGGTGGGCAGTTGGACCCAGCCTGGTCGTGAGCTGGCCACTGTCTGCCAGCTCGATCTGCGCTGGCTGGACTCGAGCGGTCAGCCCAGCGCCTGGCCTTCTGACTCTTACGCCGAGGCCTTGCGCCTGCCGAGCACGCTGGCGCTGGCGATTTACCGCATCAGTCAAGAGGCGTTGACCAACGTCGCCCGTCACGCGCAGGCCAGTGCGGCGACGCTGACGCTGAGTTGCTGGGGCGACGCCAGGCCTGGCGCGTCGCTGCGTATCGATTGGTCAGCCAGTGACGACGGCCTTGGCCTGCCAGATGCCGTGGCAGTGAGCCTTCGCGGCAAGGGCATCGCCGGCATCCGGGCGCGGGTCTGGGCCCAGGGCGGCGAGCTGCGCTGCGAACCTTTGCAAGCCGGCAGCGCAAACCCCGGTCTGCGGTTGTCGGCCAGTTTCAGCAGCGCCTGGTGTGCAAAGAGCGTGCCGCTGGAGACCCGCCCATGACCGTCTCGGTGATGCGGGTTGATGAACACGCCTTGGCGATATCGGCTGATCGGCGCCGGCATTCGCTCGATCGAGTCTTGCTAACCGCCATATGCCATGTCCAGGATACCTGCTGCCCCAGGCTGTTTGCCCATTGAAGCTTGAGCGTTGAGGGCTCTCAAGTCAATGTGGCTTGGCCGCTTTGCTTGACCCCCCATGGGGGGCGGCCGGCGTCGGCCGGCCTCGGGGCGCTCAGTGCCGCGCGCTCAATCGGTGGTGCCGGCCAGCCCCAGCCGGTCGACCACCCGCCGCTCGCTCTCGTAGGCCTTGCGCAACGAGCGGGCATAGTCTTCCGGGCCCAGGTAGCTGATCTCCTGGTCGTAGAGCGCCAGCTCGGCCAGGTGTTCGGGGTCGTTCATCGCACTGCGGAAGGCGTCGTGCAGGATTTGCACGACGGGCGGTGGGATGCCGGCAGGCCCGGCGATGCCATAGGGCGAGCTCGCGACGATGCCGTGACCCAGCTCTTTCAGCGTGGGCACGCTGGGCCAGCGCTTGCTGCGGTGTTCGCCGAAGGTCACCATCAGGCGCAGTCGGCCGCTGTCGACGAAGGGTGCGAAGCCGTTGGAGTTCACGCCGACCATCACCTGGCCCGACGAGACCGCGATCATCTGCTCAGCCGTGCCCTTGTAGGGTACGTGGATGTAGCTCAAGCCCCGCTTGCCGAACAACTCGTCGACCACCCCATGCGGCGTGGTGCCGGCGCCGTTGGTGGCGATGGTCAGCATGCCTGGGTGGGCCCGTGCATAGGCGAACAAGTCGTCCAGGCTGCGCAGACTGCTGGCCGCTGGCACGACGATGCCGAAGGTCACGCCCGAGAGCTGGATGATGGGCGTGGTGTCGCGAATCGGGTCCCACAGCACCTTGCGGGTCCAGGGCGCGCGCAACACGGTCTGCGGCATCTGTGCCAGCGTGTAGCCGTCGGGCGCGGCCTGCTGCAGGATGGGCATTGCGAGCGTGCCGCTGGCGCCGCCCCGGTTCTGCACCAAGATCTTCTGACCGAGCTGGCGCGCCGCGGCTTCGCACAGCACGCGAAAGCTCAGGTCGGTGGCGCCACCGGCTGGCCAGGGCAGCCAGAGATTGATCGGCCGGGTCGGGAAGCGCTGCGGCGCCTGGGCCAGCGCGGCGCCCCAGGCTGGCCCCAGTGCTGCGGTGGACAGCCAAGCCAGCAGCTGTCGGCGCTTGCCTGCGCGGTTCACGCCGGCCTCCCGCGTTGGGTCGGTGCTTCGGCCTGCAATCGAGCTGTTGTGAGGGCTATTTTCATGGGCGCTGTTTGTAGTGGCTCAGCCCACGACTGCAAAGCTGCGCGGATTGCTCGCAAGCCCTTGCTGGACTATATCGGTCAGATGCGCAAGTACAGGCCTGCCACGAAAGCCGTTCGCCGTCGACAATGGCCGCTGGAGCGCCGGGCAGACAAGCCTGCGCTTGTCGTGTCGACGTGGCACAGTCCGGTTCAAACCCCAGGAGAAAACGAATGGATCTCGGAATTTCAGGCAAGTGGGCATTGGTCTGCGCGGCCAGCAAAGGCCTGGGCAAGGGTTGCGCGCAGGCGCTGGTTCGCGAGGGCTGCAACGTCGTCATCACAGCGCGCGGCGATGAAGCGCTGCAGGCGACTGCCGCCGAATTGCGGGGCATCAACCCTGGCGTCAAGGTGATCGCGGTGGCCGGCGACATCACCACGCCCGAAGGCAGGGCGGCGGCGCTGGCAGCCTGTCCGCAAGTCGACATCCTCGTCAACAACGCTGGTGGACCGGCACCGGGCGACTTCAGGACCTGGGACCGCGAGGCTTGGATCAAGGCCTTGGACGCCAACATGCTCACACCGATCGAACTGATCAAGGCATGCGTCGACTCGATGGCCGAGCGCGGTTTCGGACGCATCGTCAACATCACCTCGGCCGCTGTGAAAGCGCCTATCGACATCCTGGGTCTGAGCAATGGCGCCAGGTCAGGCTTGACCGGTTTTGTCGCCGGTGTTGCGCGGCAGACGGCGCTGGCTTCGCGCAATGTGACGATCAACGGCCTGCTGCCTGGTCCGTTCGACACCGACCGACTGCGCACCACGATGGCTGGTGCGGCGCAAAAGAGCGGGCAACCGATCGAGGACGTGCTGGCCTCGCGCCGCAAGCTCAACCCGACCCAGCGCTTCGGCTCGGCCGAAGAGTTCGGTGCGTTTTGCGCTTTCATGTGCAGCGCCCATGCCGGCTACATGACCGGGCAGAACATCCTGCTCGACGGCGGCGCCTATCCCGGCACCTACTGACCTGATGGCCGAGGCCCGCAGCCTGCGGGCCAGGGCTGGCTCAGTTGCCGACTAAAGCCACAACACCTTGCGTCGCAGTTCGAGGTCGCGCGACAGTTCGGCCGACGGGCCGAGGTAAGTGACCGCGCCGCGCTCCAGCGCGACGGTGCGGTCCGACAGCGCGAGCGCCAGGTCGAGGTGGTGGTCGACGATCAGGATCGCCACCTCGTGGCGCAACTTGTCGAAGGCCTCGAACAACTCCTCGACGATGGCCGGTGCCAGTCCCTCGAAGGGCTCATCGAGCAGCAGCACGCGGGTGTCACCCGACAGCGCCCGGGCCACCGCGACCATCTGCTGCTCGCCGCCGGACAGGTAGTCTGCAGGCGAGCGCCAGCGCTGTTTGATGCGCGGGAAGAAGCCGAAGATTTTCTCCTCTTCCCAGTGGATGCCAGCGTTGTTGCGCCGCTTCAGGCGTCCCAACTCCATGTTCTCGGCCACCGACATGCCGGCAAACAGGCCGCGGCCCTGCGGAACATAGGCCACGCCGCGGCGCGCGATCTCGGCCGATGGGCGGCGCGCCAAGGATTCGGTCCCGAGCGTGATCTGGCCGCTGGCCGGTGGGCTGATGCCGATGATGGTCTTGAGCAGCGTCGACTTGCCCGCGCCGTTGCGTCCGAGCAGCGCGACGATCTCGTTGTCGCGCAACTCGAAGCTGACATCGCGCAGGATGTGGCTCTTGCCGTAGAAGGTGTTCACGCCTTCGACCCTGAGCAGTGTGGTGTCGCGCGCTGCGCTAGCCCGCTCGACGGACGCCAGCGCATGCGAGCCCGCACCGATGTAGACCGCCTGCACCTGCGCCGAGTCGCGCGCATCGTCGACGCTGCCGTCGACCAGCACCTCACCGTCGTTCATCACCGTGACACTGTCGGCCAGCGCAAACACCCGGTCGATGTCGTGCTCGACCAGCAGCACCGGCAGGTCGGCCGAAATGCGTTTGATCAGGCTGCCGACGCGTTCGCGCTCGGCCGCTGCCAGACCCGCCAGCGGTTCGTCTAGCAGCAGCAAGCGCGGCCGGGTGGCCAGCGCCAGCGCCATGTCGAGCAGTCGCTGGCCGCCATAGGACAGCGACGCGGCCTGCGCCTGTTCGACACCGGCCAGCCCCATCGTGCGAACCACTTCGGCGGCGTCGCGGTTGACATCGTGCAGCGATGCCGCGTCGGCCCACAGCGCGAATCGCTTCGGATGCCTGGCCTGGATCGCCAAGCGCACGTTCTCGGCCACCGACAGCGTCGCGAACAGGTTGGTGATCTGGAACGAGCGACCGATGCCGGCTTGGGTCACTTGCTCGGGCGCCAGCCCGGCGATGGCTTGGCCGCCCAGCGTGATCGTGCCGCGGTCGGGCGCAAACAGGCCTGAGATCAGGTTGAAGGCGCTGGTCTTGCCAGCGCCGTTGGGCCCGATCAGCGCATGCAGCTTGCGGTCGCGCAGGCGCAGCGACATGTTCTTGATCGCCTGGATACCGCCAAAGCTCTTGGCCAGGCCCGTGGCCACCAGCACCTCCTCGGGGCCGCCTCGCGCCGGCTGCAGGAAGTCAGGCAGCGTCACCAGACCTGGCAAGCGCAGCGCCATCGCCGCGTCGTGCTCGACCGATTTGCGCCAGCGTGCGGTGGCGCGCTCGTACAAGCCGACCAGTCCGGTGGGCGAGAAGACGATGAAGGCGACGAACAGCAGACCGAAGAAGAGCAACCAGTTTTCGGTCACGCGCGACAGCGAGTCGCGAAATATCACGAAGAACAAGGCGCCCAGCGCCGGGCCCAGGAAGGACCGCATGCCGCCGATGATCACCATCGCCAGCAATTCGCCTGAGAACGCAACCGAGATCGGCTCGGCCGAAGTCATGCGGTTGTTGAATGCCAGCAGCATGCCGGCGAGCCCGGTCAGGCTGGCCGAGGCGACGAATGCGGTGAGCTTGACGCGGTTGGTCGGGTAACCGACGAAGCGCGCGCGCTGCTCGTTCTCCCGTATCGCCACCAGCACGGTCCCCAGCGGCGAGCGGTGAAAGCGCCACAGCGCCAGCAGCGCGGCGAAGCTGATTGCCGCGACCATCGCGTAATAGGCTGCAGCGCTGTCGAAGGACAAGCCGCCCAGCGTCGGCCTGGCGATGCCGCCCAGACCGTTTTCGCCGCCGGTGAACTCGGTCCAGCGAAACGCTACCGAGTACAGCATCGCCGACAGCGCGAGCGTGAGCAGTGAGAAATACACGCCGCGTCGGCGCAGGATCAGGAAGCCGAATGCCCAGGCGATGGCCGCCACCAGCGCCAGTCCCAGCGCCAGCGGGGCGAAGAAAGCGCCCGGGAACAGGTCGCGCTGGACCATCGCTGCGGCATAGGCCGCCAGCCCGAACCAAGCGCCGTGGCCGAAGGAGGTCAGGCCTGAATAGCCGACCAGGATGTTCAGGCCCATGCAGGCCAGCGCGAAGATCACCACCTCGGTGGCCGATGTCACGCCCAGGCCCAGCAGCGACAGCGCGAAAGGCAGCAGCAGCAGGGCCAGCGCGGCAACGAGGAGGTCGCGTTTCTGGGGCATGGCTACTCGAATCGCTGAATACGGTCGCCAAACAGGCCGCGCGGGCGCACCAGCAGCACCAGCAGCATCAGCAGGTAGATCGCGGCTTCGGAGTACTGCGAATAGCCCAGTGCCGTGACCACGCCTTTGGTCAGGCCCACGACCAGCGCGGCCAGCACCACGCCCCAGAACGATCCCAGTCCGCCGATCACGACCACCACAAAGGCCGAGGTGATGATCTCGGCGCCCATCGCCGGGTGGATCGCGAAGATGGGCGCCAACATCACGCCTGCCAACCCGGCCAGGCCCACGCCCAGGAAAGCGATCGCTGCCATATAGGGCTCGAGCGAGATGCCCAGCGCCCCCACCATGTCGGGGTTCTGCACGCCGGCTCGCACCACCCGGCCGAACGGCGTTCGCTGCAACAGGTACCACAGGCCAGCCACACAGGCCGCAGCGACCAGCAGCAGCAGCATGCGGTAGCGCGGGTAGACGAAGTCGCCGATAAAGATCTGGCCGCGCAGTTCCTGAGGTATCGACCACGCCAGCGGCGGCGCGCCGTAGACCATGCGCAGCGTCTGCTCGGCGACCATCGCCAGGCCGAAGGTCAGCAGCAGCGACAGCGCCGGATCGGACTTGTAAAAGCGACGAAACAGCAGTCGCTCGACCACCACACCCAAGCCGCCGACCGCCAGCGGCGACAGCAGCACCGCACCGGTGAACCCGAGCGACTGCCCGATGCTCACGGCCAGGTAAGCGCCTATCGCGTAGAACGCACCGTGCGCCAGATTGACGATGCCGCCGAGCGAGAAGATCAGCGACAGGCCGAGGGCAATCAGCAGGTAATAAGCCCCTGCCAGCAGACCGTTGAGCAGTTGTTGGACGAACAGCACGTGGCGGGCGGGCGCGGGGTCAGGCTGTCATGGCGCAGGCCGGGGAGTCAGGCCTGGTGCCGCTCAGCTCATCTTGCACTCGTTCTCTTCCACCGTGCTGGCGATCACCTCCAGCGATTCGTTGGCTGCGGGCACCGGCGCCGACGAGCGGAAGATGTCGTAGTTGTTCTTGATCTCCGAGGCCGGCAGCGCCTGCACCGTGTACATCTCGTGCATCATCTGATGGTCCGATTTGCGGAAGTAGCCCTCACGCGTCTTCATCAGGCCGAATTTCGCGCCTTTTTCGAAGTGCTCGACGAGCTTGATCGAGTCGGTCGACTTGGTCTCGATCATCGCCTGCGCGGTGAGCTTGATCGCGTTGTAGTCGCCCCAGGCCTGGTTTTCCGGCGGGCGACCGAAGCGTTTGATGAAGTCGCCGACGAACTTCTTGGTCGCCGGCGTGTCGATCAGGTGGTGCCACACCACGGGCCAGGTGCCCAGGAAGTTGCCTCGGCCCGCCGCCCAGGCCAGCGCGGTGTCGAAGCCGAAGCCGGCCACCGGAAACGCCAGGCCGAACTCCGAGTACTGCTTCAGAAAGCTGGTGATCTGGTTGCCGGCCAGGTTGCAGATCACCAGGTCGGGCTTGGCGTTGCGGATTTCGAGCAGCAGCGGCGACAAGTCGGTGGCGTCGGTGGGCACCAGCTTGTCGGCGGCGAAGTCGCCGCCGTTGGCCGACATGAATCGCTTGGACACGCGCAGCAAGTCGTGTCCAAAGGCATAGTCGGCGGTCAGCGAAAACCACTTCTTGCCTTTGACCAGCCCTTGCGCCATCAGCGAGCGGCCGCAGGTCTTGACGTACATCGAGTTCTGGCTCTCGATGTGGAACATGAATTTCTTGCAGCTCTTGCCGCGCAATTCGTCGGAGTTCGCGCCGGTGTTGATGAACAGCGTGCGGGTGCGTTCGGCGACCTGGCTGATCGTCAGCGCCGAAGCTGACGAGATCTCGCCGATGATGCAGGACACTTTGTCGCGCTCGATCATGCGCTCGGCCTTGGTCGACGCGGTCTGTGGGTTGACCGAGTCTTCCTTGAGCAGTTCGACTTTGCGGCCGTTGATGCCGCCGGCCGCATTGATCTCGGCCACCGCCATGTCGGCGGCTTGCACCGCGTACTCACCCAGCGGCCCGAGGAAACCGGTTCGCGGTGTCAGGTGGCCTATCCGGATCACATCAGATTGGCCGCGTGACAGTGCGGGAAATCCGAGTATCGCGGCGCCGGCGGTCGCGCCGACCAGCAGATTGCGGCGACCGGTGTCGGTGGTTTCGCTCATGACTTGTCTCCTTGGGCCTGTGATGGATGGCATTGACCGTGGCAGTGTCGGGCTAGGGGCAGCGGCGGATGCGCTGGTCTGGACGTGCTTTTCAAATGTTGTGGTCCGTGTCATCCTGTACCAGATCGCCTGGCTTGTCCAGAGAGGGTCTTCACCGAGTGCTTGCCAAACATGGTCACGGTTGGCAATCCCAAGGTTCGCATATGGCGCCGGCTAATGGGTTAGGTGATGGGTCGATTGACGGCTCTCAACCGTCGATCGACGCGTCGTAGCCCAATGGCTTGCCAAGCCACTTTCATACCGACTTGCCGAGGAGAAATCATGAAGATTGCAAGCATTTGCCAGCGCCGAATCGTCACCATCGACAACGCCAGCAGCCTGGTCCAGGCCGCTGGATTGATGCGCGAACACCATGTGGGCGCGCTGGTCGTCACCACCGAGTCATCCGAGGGGCCGCGGGTCACGGGGGTGGTCACCGACCGCGACCTGGTGATCGATGTGCTGGCACGCGGTCTGGCGGGCACGGCGGTGGCCATCGGCGATCTGGCTAGTCACCGCATCGCCAGCGTTTCAGAAAATGACGACCTCGACCAGGCGATCGCGGCGATGCAGGAAAGCGGGGTTCGCCGCTTGTTGGTCGTCGATCACGAGCGGCGGCTCACCGGGATCGTCTCACTCGACGATCTGATGGCGGCATGCGCCGGGCAGGTCGCAGGCCTGTCCGAGGTGATCCGCAGCGGTATCGACCGCGAGTCGGCCGAGACCTCGCCCTTGCCGACGCCAGTCCAACCGATGCTGCGGATTCCGGCCATGGGCACATTGGCCTGGGGTCCGGCGTCAGCCTGAGTCTGCCCGTCACCCGCGCGGCCCATGCTGCTGTTCTCGATCGACCCTGAATGCGGTTTTGCGTCGGCGCTGGCCGACGCGCTGGACGAATCGTTGTCGCCGCACGAGGATAGAAGCTTCGAGGATGGCGAGCACAAGCTGCGACCGCTGGTCGACCCGCGCGGCGCCGATGTCTATGTGCTGAGCAGCCTGCACGGCAGCCCGCGCTTCAGCCCGCACGACCGCTTGTGCCGTTTGCTGATGTTCGTCGCGACCTTGCGCGATCACGGCGCGGCCCGCGTGACCGCGCTGGTGCCGTATCTGGCCTACGGTCGCAAAGACCGCCAGACCCAGCCCTTCGATCCTGTTGCGCCACGCTACCTGGCGCAGCTTTTCGAGGCGGTCCGGGTAGACCAGTTGGTCGTGCTCGAAGCCCATAATCTGGCGGCTTTCCAGAATGCTTTCCGTTGCCCGACGCTGCATCTGGCCGCGCATCTTGCCTTCGATGCCGTCGTGCCAGCCTGGGTCGGTGACCGACCGGTGGCGATCGCCTCGCCCGATCCCAGTGGCGTCAAGCACGCCCAGCTGTGGCAGGCGTCGCTCGAACAGCGCCTGGCGCGGCCGGTCGGCTTCGCGATGGTCGACAAGCGCCGCAGCGCAGGGCAACTCTCAAGCAAATGTGGCTTTGCCACTTTGCTTGATCCCCACGGGGGGCGGCCGGCTTCGGCCGGCCTTGGGGCGTTCAGCAGCTGCGGTCTGGTGGCCGGTGAGGTTGAAGGCATGGCCGTGCTGCTGATCGACGACCTGATCGCCAGCGGCCAGACGCTGCGCCATGCCGCGCAGGCATTGCGCCAGGCCGGCGCACGCGAGGTGATGGCCTGCGCAGCGCATGGCTTGTTCACGGGCCAGGCCGCCGAGGCCTTGGCCGATCCGTCGCTAGCGCGGGTGTTGGTGACCGACAGCGTGCCTGATCTGCGCTTGCCGGCGACGGCGCAGGTCCGCGACAAGCTGCAGGTCGTCACGGTGGCGCCGTTGTTCGCGCAGGCCGTCAGGGCTTGCCGCGACGCTTGGCCGCAGCGCTAGTGCGCGTTTGACGTCACCCAGCCGGTTCGTTGGGCGACGAAATCCACGATGTGCTCGATCGCCCGCGCCGACTCGGGCAGGAAAGGCGCGACCTGGAACACATGCGGGGTTTCGGGCCAGAGTTCGACCGCGACATCGACACCTGCGGCATGGGCTTTGTGCGCGACGCGAACGGCTTCGTCTCGCAGTAACTCGGAGCTACCGGCCTGCAGGAGCAATGGCGGGAAGCCGGTGAAATCGGCAAACAGCGGCGACACCTCGGGGTGGGTGTAGAGCGCAGGCGATGGCACATAGTGTCCTCGCAACACCAGCAGGTTGCTCAGTCGCAGCACCGGGTCGCTGTGCTGGTTGTCGACCATGCTCGGGCTGCTGAGCGTGCAGTCCACCGCGGGTGACAGCAGCACCGCGCAGGCCGGCATCGGCTCGCCTGCACCCATGGCACGTTGCAGCGTCACGAGCGCGAGGTTGCCGCCGGCCGAGTCGCCGACGAACACCAGCTCACGCGGATTGCAGCCGCCAGCCAGCAGCCAGCGGTAAGCGGTGTGGCAATCGTCGGGCGCGGCCGGAAACGGATTCTCAGGCGCGAGTCGGTAATCGGGGATCAGCGCCCGCGCGCCGAGCCGGCTGCAAAGCCGAGCGGCGAATGCGGCGTGGGTGTTCGGGAACCTGAACGCGAACGAGCCACCGTGCAGGCACAACAGCACGCGCTCCGGGCGGCTCTCGGGCAGGCTGACCCACTCCGCCGCCACGCCCAGGCAATCCACGGCCTCGCGCCTGGCGCGTCTGTCGACCGGCGCATGTTGGGCGTCCAGCGCCTCATAGCGCTTGCGCATCGCGCCGAGGTCGGCATTTGGCAGCAGCGGCTTGCCCGCCAAGGTCCGTAAAAAGGTGTTGAAGGCGCGATTGCGCCAGCTGGCACGGCCTTCGATCATGCGCACCAACGGGGCCGGGCTCGTCATGGGATCCTTTCGACAGGTCCAGTCTGAGCCGGCGCGCAATGCGCTTGTTGCGCAACGACAAGCGGGTCTTGAGGGTCCCCGCGTTTCCGGGGTCTCGGCGGTAGGCCTTGCTGGACTCGCCGCGCCCCGCTGATCAGCGCCAGGCGCCGATCAGCCCATCTGCCGCGGCAAGAAGGTGACGATGCCCGGAAAGAACCAGATCAGCGCGACTGCGACGACCATCAGAAAGAAGAACGGCAGCGTGACGCGGGCGATCCAGCCGATCTCTCGCCGCGTCATGCCTTGCAGCACGAACAGGTTGAAGCCCACCGGCGGCGTGATCTGCGCCATCTCGACCACCAACACGATGAAGATGCCGAACCACAGCAGGTCGATACCGGCTTTCTGCACGGTTGGCAGGATCACGCCCATCGTCAGCACGACCATCGAGATGCCATCGAGAAAGCAGCCCAGCACGATGTAGAACAGCATCAGCGCGGTCAGCAGCGCGACCGGCGACAGGCTCAACGAGCCTATCCACTCGGCCAGGTGCCGGGGCAGGCCGATGTAGCCCATCGCCAATGTCAGAAAGCTCGCGCCAGTCAGGATCAGCGCGATCATGCAGTACAGCCGGGTGCCGCCCATCAGCGCTTGCTTGAAGCTGTCCCAGTTCAGCGATCCTTGCAGCGCCGACAGCACCAGCGAGCCGAGAACGCCCACTGCCGCGGCCTCGGTGGCGGTGGCCACGCCCGAGTAGATCGAGCCCAGCACGGCGGCTATCAAACCGACGACCGGGATCAGGTGTCGCGACTCGAAAAGCTTTTGCTTGAAGCTCATCGGCACGTCGGCAGGCGGCACGCGTCCAGGGTTGAGCAGGGCCCAGACCACCAGGTAGCCCGAGAACAGCGTGGCCAGCATCACGCCCGGCAGCACCCCGGCGATGAACAGCTTGGCGATCGACACGTCGGCGCTGACGCCGTAGACGATCATGATGATCGACGGCGGGATCAACAGCCCCAGCGTACCGGCCCCTGCCAGCGAGCCGATCGAAATGTCGTCGGGGTAGCCACGGCGCTTCAACTCGGGCAGGGTCATCTTGCCGATGGTCGCGCAAGTCGCCGCGCTAGATCCCGACACCGCCGCGAAGATGGCGCAGCCGATCACATTGGTGTGCAGCAGTCTGCCTGGCAAGGCCTGAACCCAGGGCGACAGGCCGCGGAACATGTCGTTCGACAAGCGGGTGCGGAACAGAATTTCGCCCATCCAGATGAACAGCGGCAAGGCGGTCAGGGTCCAGCTTGACGATGAGCCCCAGATGGTGACAGCCATCGCGTCACCCGCGGGCCGGCTGGAAAACAACTCCATGCCGATCCATGCCACACCCGACAATGCCAGGCCGATCCAGACGCCGCTGCCCAGTATCGCGAACAGGGCTGCGATCAGCAGCGTGGTGATCAGCAGGTCGTTCACGGTGGTTTCATTCGTTGTGCAGCATCTCATCGCTGACGGACGCGACGCGCAGTCCGCGCCACTCCAGCACCAACTCGTCGAGCAGTGCCAGCAGCAGGATCAGCGTGCCGGCGGCCATCGCGATCTGCGGTAGCCACAGCGGCGTTGCGTCGTTGCCGGTCGAGATGTCGTTGAAGCTGTGCGACTGCCAGGCCAGCCGAACGCTGTAGTACGCCAGCAGCGCGGCCAGTGCCGACGCGCCGGTCAGCGCCCAGAGTTCGAGCGCGTGCTTGGCGCGGCCTTCCAGCGCGCCTAGCAGCAAGGTCACGCGGATGTGCTCACCGCACTTGAGCGTGTGGGCCAGCGCCAGAAAGCCCGCGCCCGCCATCAGGTAGCCGGCGTAAGCGTCGGTGCCCGGCACGTGAAAGTGCAGCAAGCGGCCGACGATGCCCAGCATCACCATCACCAGCAGCGCCACCATGCACAGCGCGGCCAGCGCCGCTGCGCCGTCGAACAAGGCGTCTAGGGCGCGCCGGACGGCAGGGGTGGTCACTTCAGGAAAGCGTCGACCAGTGCCTTGCCTTCCGGACCGGCTTTTTCAAGCCACTCCTTGATCATGGTGTCGCCGACCTTCTTCATGTCGGCCTTGAGCTGCGTAGAGGGCGGCAGGATCGTCATGCCGTTCTTCTTCAGCAGGTCCAGGTATTCACCGTTCTTGACCTTGGACACGGCCCAACCGCGGGTCTCGGCATCCGCGCCGGCCTTGAGCAGCGCGGCTTGGGTGGGTTTGTCCAGCGCGTCGAATGCGGCCTTGTTGACCAGCACCGCGTTCTTCGGCAGCCAAGCCTGGGTGTCGACAAAGTATTTCAGGTGTTCGAAGGTCTTGGTATCTAAGCCGGTCGAACCCGACGACATGTAGCTCTCGATCACGCCGGTGGCCATGGCCTGACTCAGTTCGGCCGCTTGCACGGTGACCGGCTGCGCCCCCACCAGTTCGGCGATGCGCGAGGTGCTGGGGCTGTAGGCGCGCCATTTCACGCCCTTCAGGTCGGCCGCGCTGTTGATCGGCTTCTTGGCGTAGATGCCTTGCGGCGGCCAGGCCACCGAGTACAGCAGCAGCATGCCTTGCTCGGCCAGTTTCTTCTCTAGCAGTGGCTTCTGCACCTTGTAGAGCTTGGCCGCTTCGTCGTAGCTGTCGGCCAGGAAAGGCAGGCCGTCGGCGGCGTAGATCGGCCATTCGTTGCTGAAGTTGGCGAGCAAGATCTCGCCGATCTGTGCCTGCCCGCCTTGCACCGCGCGCTTGATCTCGGTGGCCTTGAACAGCGATGCGTTGGCATGCACGGTGATCTTGAGCTTGCCGCTGCTGGCCTTGTCGACATCGGCGGCGAATTGCGCCAGGTTCTCGGTGTGGAAGTTGCTCGCCGCGTAGCCCGCTGGCAAGTCCCATTTGGTCTGTGCCTGCGCACTGGACAGGCTGGCGGCGACCAGGCCGACAACGGTGACCGTCGCTGCGGCGGTTTGGGTGAGGAATCGCTTGAACATCTTTGGGCTCCTGGGCATTCTGAGGGTGTCGAGGATAACGGCTGCTCGGCAGCATGCCATGGTCTATGTCCTGAATCCAGGCAAGACCCTGGCCAAGGCCTGGGTGGCCGATACTGCATGTCTTGCACCGGAGCGGGCTGACGGGCCCGATCAGATTGATGAACATTGGCAACCCGACCGCAACGCAACCACTGCTCGATCCGCGCCGCTGGCAGTTCTGGATAGACCGAGGCGGCACCTTCACCGACATCGTCGCCCGCCGGCCCGATGGCAGCCTGGCCACCGCCAAGCTGCTGAGCGAGGACCCCGAGCATTACCCGGATGCCGCGGTCGAGGGCATCAGGCGCTTGCTCGGCCTGCAGCCCGGCGAAGCGATCACGCCGGCCCAGGTCGACTGCGTGAAGATGGGCACCACCGTGGCCACCAACGCACTGCTGGAGCGCCGCGGCGACCGCACTGTGCTGGTGATCACCCGGGGCTTTCGCGATGCACTGCGCATCGCCACCCAGGCCAGGCCGCGGCTGTTCGACCGCCGCATCGTGCTGCCTGAGCTGCTCTACGAACAAGTGGTCGAGGCCGACGAACGGCTGGACGCGCAGGGGCAGCAATTGCAGGCCTTGGACGAAGCCGCGCTGCGTCGCGACCTGCAGCCGGTATTCGACGCCGGCATCCGCGCCTGCGCGATCGTCTTGATGCACGGTTGGCGCAGCCCTGGGCATGAGCTGATCGCTGAACGTCTTGCGCTCGCGATCGGCTTCACCCAGGTCAGCGTTTCACACAAGGTGAGCCCGCTGATCAAGCTGATCCCGCGCGGCGACACCACCGTGGTCGACGCCTACCTGTCGCCTATCCTGCGACGCTACGTGGCCCAGGTCGAAGCGCAAATGCCCGGCGTGCCGCTCTACATGATGCAGAGCTCGGGCGGATTGACTTCGGCCCAGCGCTTTCAGGGCAAGGACGCGATCCTGTCCGGTCCGGCGGGTGGCATCGTCGGCATGGTGCGCACCGGGCTGGCGGCGGGTCATGGTCAGTTGATCGGTTTCGACATGGGCGGCACCTCGACCGATGTGTCGCACTACGCCGTGGGTGCTGACGGCCAGCCGGGCGAGTTCGAGCGCGCTTTCGACACCCAGGTCGCAGGGGTTCGGATGCGCGCGCCGATGATGAGCATCCACACCGTGGCCGCGGGTGGGGGGTCAATCATCGGTTTCGATGGCGCGCGGTTGCGCGTCGGGCCCTCGTCGGCAGGCGCCAATCCCGGCCCGGCGGCCTATCGGCGCGGCGGGCCGCTGACGGTGACCGATGCCAACGTGATGCTGGGCCGGATCCAGCCGGCGCACTTTCCGGCGCTGTTCGGCCCTGGCGCCGACCAGCGATTGGATGCCGACGTGGTGCGGACTCACTTTACCGAGCTGGCCCGTCGCATCACGGAAGCCACCGGCCGGGCCGCGGTGGCCGAAGACGTGGCTGCTGGCGCGCTGCAGATTGCGGTGGCCAATATGGCCAATGCGATCAAGCGCATCTCGGTGGCGCGAGGTCACGACGTCACCGCTTACACCTTGCAGTGCTTTGGCGGCGCAGGCGGCCAACACGCTTGCGCGGTGGCTGATGCGCTGGGCATGCGCCAGGTGCTGATCCACCCGCTGGCGGGGGTGTTGTCGGCCTACGGCATGGGCCTGGCCGACCAGACGGCGATGCGCGAAGCCTCGATCGAACTGCCGCTCGGCGACGATGGGCTGGCGCTGGCCCGCCAGCGCCTGGCCTTGCTTGGCGATGCCGCGCAAGCCGAGGTCCAGGCCCAAGGCGTGTCGGCCGATCGCATCCGTCGTGTCGAGCGTTTATTGCTGCGTTACCAAGGCACCGACACCGCGTTGCCGGTGGCGCTGGCTGGTGTCGAGGCGATGCGCGCGGCCTTCGAGGCGGCCTATCTGCAGCGCTATTCCTTCGGCATGCCCGGACGATCGATGGTGATCGAGGCGGTCACGGTCGAGGCGGTTGGCAGCTCACACGAAGTCGGGCCAGCGCCCCGAGCCGGCGAACCCGAGGCCAAACCACCTGCGCCGCTGGCCTTGGTGCAGATGCACTGCGCGCAGGACGACGGCAGTAACGATGCTTGGCGCCAGACCGCACTGCACCAGCGCGAATCCTTGGCTGCCGGCGCGACCCTCGACGGCCCGGCAGTGATCGCCGAGCGCAACGCGACCACGGTGGTCGAGCCCGGCTGGCAGGCGCAGGTCGGTGCCGACGGCGCGCTGACGCTGCGTCGGATTCGGCCACGCCCCACCGCGCAGGCCATCGGCACTGCCGCCGACCCGGTGATGCTCGAGGTCTTCAACAACCTGTTCATGAACATCGCCGAGCAGATGGGCTTGCGGCTGCAGAACACCGCGCACTCGGTCAACATCAAGGAGCGGCTGGACTTCTCCTGCGCGCTGTTCGACGCCCAAGGTGCGTTGATCGCCAACGCGCCGCACATGCCGGTGCACCTGGGATCGATGAGCGAGTCGATCAAGACCGTGATCGCGCGCAACCCGGATATGCAGCCGGGCGATGTCTACGTGCTCAACGACCCCTACCACGGCGGCACCCATCTGCCTGACGTCACCGTCGTCACCCCCGTCTATCTGGCGGGTGGGCGGCAAGACGGTGGCGTGTCGCGTGAGGCCACGTTTTATGTAGCCTCCCGCGGCCACCACGCCGATATCGGTGGCATCACGCCGGGCTCGGTGCCGCCTTTCTCGCGCAGCATCGACGAGGAGGGCGTGCTGCTCGACAACCTGCTGCTGGTGCGCGACGGCCGGTTTCTTGAGGCCGAGTTGCGTGCCAAGCTTGCCAGCGGTCCCTGGCCTGCGCGCAACCCTGACCAGACGCTGGCCGATCTGCGGGCCCAGGTCGCGGCCAACGAGAAAGGTGTGCAGGAACTGCACGCGATGGTCGCGCAGTGGGGCTTGGCCACGGTGGTGGCTTACATGGGTCATGTGCAGGACAACGCCGAGGAGTCGGTGCGTCGGGTGATCACTGCGCTGGCGGCCAAGCCCTCGCTCGGGTCGGACGGGCAGTTCACCCTGCCGATGGACAACGGCGCGCAGATCCAGGTCAAGGTCACGGTCGACGCCGCCAGACGCGAGGCGGTGATCGATTTCAGCGGCACCAGCGCCCAGCTGCCTGACAACTTCAACGCCCCGAAGGCGGTGACGATGGCCGCGGTGCTCTATGTGTTCCGAACCTTGGTCGATGACGACATCCCGCTCAACGCCGGTTGCCTCAAGCCGCTGCGGGTGATCGTTCCCGAGGGCTGCATGCTCAACCCGCGATCTCCGGCGGCGGTGGTGGCTGGCAATGTCGAGACCTCGTCCTGCGTCACCAATGCGCTCTACGGTGCGCTCGGCGTGTTGGCGTCTAGCCAGCAGACGATGAACAACTTCACCTTCGGCGACGCGACCCACCAGTATTACGAGACCATCTCGGGTGGCTCTGGCGCTGGCCCGGATTTCGACGGCACGAGCGTGGTTCAGACCCATATGACGAACTCGCGCCTGACCGACCCAGAGGTGCTCGAGTTCCGCTTCCCGGTGCGGCTAGACAGCTACGAGATCCGCGTTGGCTCGGGCGGCGCTGGCCGCTGGCGCGGCGGCGACGGCGGGGTGCGGCGCGTCCGATTCCTGCAGCCGATGACCGCTGCCATCCTGAGCAACGGCAGGCTGCACGGCGCATTCGGCGCTGCCGGCGGCGGGGCTGGCGCCTCAGGTGTCAACCGCGTCGAGCGCAGCGACGGCCGCATCGAAGCCTTGGGCTATATCGGCAGCGTCGAGATGCAGGTTGGCGATGTGTTCGTGATCGAAACCCCGGGTGGCGGCGGCTGGGGCCGGGTCGACACAGGCGCAGGTGAACAGACAGCAAAGGACATTGCGTGAACAAGATCTTGCTCACGGGCTTCGAGCCTTTTGGCGGCGAAATGGTCAACCCGTCTTGGGAGGTGGCCTCGGCGCTGGACGGCGAGGTGATCGGCGGCGCGACGGTGGTGGCGGTGCAGCTGCCTTGCGTGTTCGCGTTGGCGCTGGGCGCGCTCGACGCCGCGCGACAGGTCCATCAACCGCGCTGGGTGCTCGCGCTGGGGCTGGCGGGCAGCCGCTCGGCGATCAGCGTCGAGCGCGTGGCGGTCAACCTGGTCGATGCCCGCATCCCCGACAACGCCGGCGCCCAACCGGTCGACATGCCCGTGGTAGCGGGCGCCCCGGCGGCCTACTTCACCGGCTTGCCGGCCAAGGCCATCGTCGCTGGCCTGCAGCACGCCGGATACCATGCCGAGCTGTCGCACACAGCCGGCAGCTATGTCTGCAACCAGGTGTTCTACGGCCTGATGCATGCGCTGTGTCTTGGTGCCGAGTCGGGCGTCAGGGGCGGCTTCATCCACCTGCCGCCGCTGCCCGAGCAGGCCGACTGCCATCTGCAGTCCAGGCCGATGGCGCTGGACGAACAGGTCGCTGCGCTGCGGCTGGCGGTCGAGATGCTGGTGGCCGACACGCCTGAACTGCATGTCGTGGGCGGACGCATCGACTGACCGGACGATCTTCAGGCGCTGCGGGGCCTGGCTCACGCCGGCGCAGCAGCGGGTATTCACCCGAGATCGAGGCGGCGAACAATGGCATGATCTGCGGTGGATAGGCTGTTGTCTGGCCTTGCATTCCCGATCTGCCACATCTAGCCTTGTCGACAACCGATGCCCGCCTTTGCCCGCTACCCCAGCCTGCAAGATCGAACAGTGCTTGTTACCGGCGGCGCCACAGGCATCGGGGCCGCGCTGGTCGAACAATTTGCTCGGCAGGGCGCGCGGGTAGGGTTCATCGACATCGATGAAAGCTCGGCCGCAAGCCTGGTGACGCGCCTTGAAGATTCACGGCATGCGCCTGTATTTTCTGCCGCCGACCTGACCGACATCGGCGCGCTCGACGCTGCGATTGCAAGGCTTCGCGGCCAGATCGGACCGATCGCCGCACTGATCAACAACGCTGCCAACGACCAACGCCACGCCATCGATGTGACCACGCCAGAAAGCTGGGATGCCGGCATGGCGGTCAATCTCAAGCACCAATTTTTCGCAGCAAAAAACGTCGCTGCCGACATGAAAGCGGCGGGCGCCGGGTCGATCGTCAACCTTGGCTCGGTCAGCTGGATGCTCAAGCAAGGGGGCATGCCCGTGTACACCACGGCCAAAGCCGCTGTGCAAGGCCTGACCCGCAGCCTGGCGCGAGACTTCGGACCCTTCGGCATCCGCGTCAACACCTTGGTGCCGGGTTGGGTGATGACCGACAGGCAACTGCGCTTGTGGGTCGATGACCAGGCGCGCGCCAGGATAGCGCGCGGCCAGTGCCTCGCGCCTCCTCTGATGCCTGACGACATCGCACGCATGGCCTTGTTTCTCAGCGCCGACGACAGCGCGATGTGCACGGCGCAGGACTTTGTCGTCGACGGTGGCTGGGTCTGAGAGTTGTATCGCCGCTGCGATTCAGTTCTGCGTCACCCTTTCCGCTGCCCGTCAACCCTAGCCCAAAGTCCGCCATGCGCAGCTTCAAGAGCTTGCTGTTTGCCCTTTCCACCCTGCCGCTGGTCAGCGGAGCACAGGCTCAGGAACTGGCGATGGACACCTCCTGCTACGTCGACCCGAACCGCGGTGTCGATGGCGTGTCGGACAACTCGCTGGCGGTCGCCGATCTATGACTTCCAAATCTATGACTTCCAAAGGGCGACTCGGCTTCATCGGCCTGGGTGTGATGGGCGAACCCATCTGCCGCAACCTGGCCCGCAAGTCGGGTCTGACGATGCAGGCTTACGACATCGACAGCGCTGCGCTGGTGCGTCTGGAGGCCGACGCGGTCACTGGCGCCGGATCGATCGCCGAGCTGATGGCTCGCTGCGACATCGTGTTTCTCTCGCTGCCCTCCGGCGAGGTGGTGCAGCAGATCTCGCTGCAAGCCGGCGGCCTGCTTGAAGCGGCGCGCAGCGGACAGGTGATCGTCGACCTGAGCACCTCGGCGGTCGACACGACGCGTGAATTGGCGCAGCGCTTCGCAGCCAAAGGTCTTGTGTTCGTCGATGCGCCGGTGGCGCGAACCCGTGCTGCAGCCGAAGCCGGCACGCTGTCGGTGATGGTCGGCGCCGAGCCGGCGGTCTTTGATCGCTTGCGCGCTTTGCTGGCCACCTTCGCGAGCGACATCACGCTGTGCGGGCCGGTCGGTTGCGGGCAGGTCGTGAAGATCCTCAACAACATGGTGTTGTTCGAAACCGTGGTCGCGATCTGCGAGGCCAAGGCGATCGGCGAACGTGCTGGCGTCGATGCCACGCTGCTGTTCGACACCTTGACCAAGGGTTCGGCCGACAGCTTCGCGCTGCGCAACCACGGCATCAAGGCGGTGTTGCCAGGCGAATTCCCGCAGCGTGCTTTCTCGGTCCGCTATGCCCGCAAAGACCTGGCTTATGCGCTGAAACTGGCTTCGGCCACGGGTGTCGATGCGCGCGCCGCGCACACGGTCGACGCCTGGTTCGGGCAGGCGATCGACGCCGGTCTGGGCGACGATTACCACCCGGTCATCAGCCGCCTGATCGGCGCTGAGCGATGAGTTCTATACCATCCATCGGCCTGGGTCACCGGGACGGTCGATATCCAACAAGGAATCACCATGCGTCATGACGATCCGGGCGAGTGCTACGAGGTTCATGCGGTCAGGTACGCGAACATGCCGCGCCGGCGGCGCGACAACTTCATGTCGGCAGATGACCACGATGGCCCGATGCCGATGGACTTCTTCGTCTGGCTGCTGAAATCGCCCAAGCGCACGATCCTGGTCGATACCGGCTTCAATGCGCATACGGCCGAGCGCCGCCAGCGCAAGCTGCTGCGTTGCCCGATCGATGCGTTGCGCCTGCTCGGGGTCGATCCTGATTCGATCCAGGATGTTGTGCTGACCCACCTGCACTACGACCACGCGGGCAACATCGGCAAGCTGCCGCAAGCGCGGTTTCACGTGCAGGACAACGAGCTCGAATACGCCACCGGCCGCTGCATGTGCCACCCGATGCTGCGCCATGCCTATGGCGTCGATGAGGTGGTCGAACTGGTCCGCAAGGTCTACGCCGACCGGGTGGTTTTCCACGCCGGCGATGCGGTGCTGGCACCCGGTGTCGAACTGATGCTGATCGGCGGGCACACGCGAGGGTTGCAAGCGGTGCGCGTGTACACGCAGCGCGGTTGGGTGGTGCTGGCGTCAGACGCGAGCCATTACTACGAGAACATGGCTGAGGCGAGGCCGTTTCCGATTGTCTTCAACGTCGCCGACATGCTCGAGGGCTACCGCCGCCTGCATGCGGCGGCAGACTCGCCCCAGCATGTCGTGCCTGGTCACGACCCGGACGTGCTGCGACGCTATCCGCGGCTCGCCAGTGACCCGATCGGCACCGCGATCCTGCACCTGGCGCCGACCGAATAGCGCGCTGTTGGCCGCTCAGCGCGGCGGTCGGGCTATCAGGCCGGCCAGCAGCGTGAGTTGCTGCTGCTGGATCGCCAGCAACTCGGTCCATTGCTTTTGCCGCAGCTGGTCGATCTTGTCGTGCAGCAGCATGATCTCCAACTCGGCCTTGAGGTTGACCTCGTAGTCGTGCTCGGCGCCGATGCGGTCTTTCTCGGCTTGGCGGTTTTGCGACATCAGCACGATCGGCGCCTGGATCGCTGCCAGCATCGACAGGAACAGGTTGAGCAGGATGTAAGGGTAGGGGTCGAAGGTGCTGCCGCGCGCCATCAGCAGCACGCCGTTCAGGCCGAACCAGACCAACATCGTCGCACCGAACAGGCCGACGAAAGTCCAGGACCCACCGAACGACGCCACCGCATCGGCAGCGCGCTGGCCTCGCGTCGGTGGTTTTCCGGGGTCGGTGGACAGGTTGCGCGCGATGTGTTTGCGCTCGGCGATGTGGCGCGCCACCTTCTGCGTGCGCTCGTCTAGCGCGTCATACGGCCGCCCGAGCAGTTTGGCAGCGATCTCGTCGGGGTGGTGCATCGCAGGTGCGGGTCAGCGCGGGAAATCGGCCGGCTGCAGCACGATGGGCTGGCCGTGCGGCGTGCGGTCTGCGGCTTGGTCCCAGGCCTGGGCGCAACGCGAGAGTTCGCTGGCGTCGGTCGCGCCCTTTTCGGCGACCAGGGTCTCGAGCGCTGCGAGCCAGTGCCGGTAATAGGTGTCGCCGAGGTCGGCGTCGCCACCTGCTTGCGCCGTGGCGATCTGTGCCGACAGCGCCGCAGCCCATTCGGGCCAGCTGAACAGGCCGCGCTGGTGCAGCTGCAGCGTCATCGCGAAAGCCTGGGCCTGCCAGGGTTCGGCGAACACCGGCGCGTCGCCCGGCGGCAGGGCCGGATCATCGGGGCGACAGGGCAGGGCGCTCATACGGACGCCTTTGCGACGACGGCTTCAAGACAGCTCTCCCAGATGTCTATCGACACCTGCAGGCCGGGCTCAGCGTCGGCACCCCACAGCGTCTGGCCATCGAACACCACGCCGTAAAGCCATTGCGGCTGCTCGCCCAGGCCTTGCGCGTGGGTGTCGGCAAACACATGGGCGCCATGTACCCGCTCGATGCGACCTGGCTTGCCGCGCGCATAAGCCGGCAGCCGGCTGTGGTGGTCGGGGACTTGCGAGCTCGTCGCCACGGCATCGCCGACCGCAAACCGCGCTGGCGCGGAGGCGGGCCGCTCGGTCGGTGATCCCTTGGCCAGCGCTGCGGCGACTTGCTCGGCCGCCAGTCTTCGAGGCAGCGGCAAGCTTGGATGCAGCGCATGGCCCGCGGCCAGTTCATCGGCGCCGACCAGGCCTCGATCGGCCAGCAGGCGCTGCAGTCCGGCCAGCCAGATCCGGTAGTAATCGAGCTCGCCATAGTCGGGCAGGGTTTCACGCGCTGCGCGGCTCTGGTCGATGTTCCAGGCACCGGTCGCGCCCGCCGCCAGCGTCAGCGCGAGCACCCGCGGTTCCCAGCGCGCGTGCCAGAGTTCGCCTTCGGGTTCGGGCCTGACCGCGCCATGGCCTGGCCGGCCGCCCAGGTCGGCATGGGTTTGGTAGCTCATGCCGGTGCTCCCGCATGAGCCACTGCCGGCAGCGATCCTGGCAGCATCGCCAGTCCTGTGCCAATCATCGAGTCGCGGGTGACCAGATCGGCCAGGCCGGCTTCATCCAGGCTGTCGCTGCCTGCGGGTCGTTGCGGGATCACCAGGTAGCGAACTTCGGCCGTCGAGTCCCAGACCCGGATCGAGGTATCGGCCGGCAGGCTGACGCCAAAATCGGCCAGCACGCCGCGCGGATCCTTGACCGCTCGCGACCGGTACGGCGCGCTTTTGTACCAGGTCGGCGGCAGGCCCAGCACCGGCCAGGGGTAGCAGCTGCACAGCGTGCACACCACCAGGTTGTGCTGCGCAGGCGTGTTGAACACCGCGACCATGTGCTCGCCCTGGCGCCCGGTGTAGCCCAGCGACGCGATCGCCGCGCTGGCGTCGCGCAGCAGCCAATCCTTGAAGCCCGGGTCAGCCCAGGCCTTGGCGACCACGCGCGCGCCGTTGCGTGGGCCTATCCGGGTCTGGTAGGTGTCTATCAGCACGTCGAGCGCTGCCGGGTCGATGTAGCCTTTTTCGGTCAGCACGGTCTCTAGCGCGCGCACCCGCAAGTCCATCGGGCCGAGTTCGCTGTGCTCATGCTCGTGGTGATGGTCGTGATCGTGGTCGTGGTCGTGGTTCATCGCATCCTCCTGGTGGACTTGTCGGTCGGGCCTCGCCTCACAGCGCGGCTTCGACCACCATCTGCAGCCGTTGCTGGCCCTGGAACTCGTTGAGGTTGAGCCGGTAGGCCAGCCTCACTCGGGGTGCTACAGGCTCGACATGGCCGAACCAGATTGCATCGCGCAACTGGCCGGCATGGCGCAGCCGCAGCTTCAGGTGTTTTTCGCCGACCAGGCGCTGGGTCAGCACATCGACCTCGTCGCAGAACAGCGGTGCCTCGAAACCCTGGCCCCAGACCTGGGCATCGAGCTGGGCCACGGTGGCGACGTTGAAGTACTCCAGCCCTAGCGGGCCGTCGGTGGCCAGGCAGCGGTTCAAGGCCTCGGGCTGCAGCCACTCGGTGGCGACTTGCTGCAGCGCGGCGGCGAAAGTGGCCAGATCGGCTTCTTCGAGCGTGCAGCCCGCGGCCATCGCATGGCCGCCGAAGCGGCGCAGCACGCCGGGGTGGCGCTTGCTGACCAGGTCGAGCGCATCGCGCAGGTGAAAGCCGGCGATCGACCGGCCCGAGCCCTTGAGCAGCCCGTCCTGGCCGCGTGCCAGCACGAAGGTCGGCCGATGCAACTGGTCTTTGACCCTGCCCGCGACGATGCCGACCACGCCTTCGTGAAACTCGGGGTCAAACAGCACCAGCGCCGGCGGTGTGGCGCCGCTGTCGACTTGTCGCGCCAGCAATTGCTCGAGCAGTAGCTCGGCCTGCTGGCGCATGTCGGCCTCGACGACGCGGCGCTCGCGGTTGATCGCGTCGAGCTGACCGGCCAATTCGGCCGCCCGCGCCGGGTCGTCGGTGCTCAGGCATTCGATGCCCAAGGTCATGTCCGACAGTCGGCCGGCGGCGTTGATTCGCGGCCCCAGCGCAAAGCCGAAATCAAAGCCCGCGGCTTGCTCGAAAGACCTGCCCGCGGCGACAAACAGCGCGGCCACGCCGGCCTGCATCCGGCCGGCCCGCACCCGCTTCAGGCCTTGGGCGACCAGCCTGCGGTTGTTGCCGTCGAGCTTGACCACGTCGGCCACCGTGCCGAGCGCGACCAGGTCCAGCAGCGCGTCGAGCCTGGGCTGCGAAGCGGCGTCGTACAGCCCGCGGCTGCGCTGCTCGGCACGCAGCGCCAGCAGCACATAGAACATCACGCCGACGCCGGCCAGCGACTTGCTCTCGAAGCCGCAGCCGGGCTGCGAGGGGTTGACGATCACGTTGGCGTCCGGCAACTCGATCGCGCCGTCGGCGCCCAGCGCTGGCAAATGGTGGTCGGTGACGAGCACGCGCAGCCCCAGCGCGCGGGCATGGGCCACGCCGGCAATGCTGGCGATGCCGTTGTCCACCGTCACCAGCAGCGCCGGCGGCTTGCCTGGCTGCCTGGCGATGGCCAGGTCGACGATCGCTGGCGTCAGGCCATAGCCGTGCACTGCCCGGTCGGGCACCACATAGCCGACGCTGGCCGGCGCAGCGCCCAGCATCACCAGTCCGCGCAGCGCCACGGCGCAGGCGGTGGCGCCGTCGCAGTCGTAGTCGGCGACGATGCAGATGCGCTGGCCCGCGGCGATCGCATCGGCCAGCAGCACGCCGGCATCGACCGCGCCTTTCAGGCCTGAAGGCGCCAGCAGCCGGTTCAGCCCATCGTCGAGCTCGGCCGCTGACTTCACGCCGCGGGCCGCGAACAGCCTGGCCAGCAGCGGGTGCACACCGGCTTGCTCGAGTGCGAAAGCCGCCCTGGGCGGCACGTCGCGAACGCTCAGCGACGGCGTGTTCACAGCCCGCCCAGCAGGCCGTGCAGCGCGGGCTTGCGCCAGCGCGCCGACAGCGCCTGCCACCATGGGCGGTCCTGATGCGCCAGCGTCAGCGCGCAGCGTTCGCCGCACAGCGTCAGCCGCGCCGACATCGAGTCGCGGGCCAACGCAGCCACAGGCCCGGCGTCAAGCGCGCGCCAGGCCTCGCACCAGGCGGCCCAGTCCTCGGACAACGCCGGACCGCGCAGCCTGTCGTCGACCTGCGCAGCGCCGTCCAGCGCAGCGGCATTGGCCGGCAAGCTGCCGCAGCCGCTGAGCCAGAAAGAGTTGACCGTCGGCAGGCCTGCGGCCTCGCGCCGGTCGTTGACGCTGTGGGTGTAGAGCACCATCTGGACCTCGTTTTGCAGCCGCCGGATCAGCCGCGCGGCGCGCAGATCGGGCAGCCAGGGGTTGACGTTGCGGCCGATCACCCGGTCCAGCGACGCGCTGGTCATCGCATTGAACAGTGGATGGCTTGCCAGCCACTGCAGCGGTGCGGACCAGTGCAGCGCGAAACCCTCTGACTCGAACAGCGGGCGGACGATCTCTAGCAGTTCGCGCGATCCGGCTTCGTCCAGCGCCAGCGAATCGGGGTCGGTCAGGCTGATGCCGTCGCTGCTGACCTGCAGGTGCACCGGCGTCAGCAGGCCCCAGGCCGCGTGCTTGTCGGGCGGCGCGTGCAGCCCAAGCTCAGCGGCTCGGGCCGCGGCAAACGGCAATGCAGCATCGGCCAGGCTGGCGAGGCCATCGCTCCAGCCGATGGCCTGGGCTATCGCCTGCTCGTGCGGCGTGTTCAGGCTGAACTCGTCGCTGCCCAGCGCTGGCCCGGGCGACAAGCGGGCCAGCAGTTGCTCGAGGTGGGGCAGCGCCAGCGATTGCAGGGCCTGCTGGCCGGCCTCCGAGACGGTGCCGGCGAAGGGGACGATGAGGTGCATGTGGCGGTCATTATCCGGGCCCGACCGAGCAGGCCAGGGTCAGCCCTTCGGTGCAAACGCCTGGTTCAATGCATTGAGATCAAACCCGTTCACCCCAGGACGACCGGTGGCGTAGCAATACAGCGCTGCGGCATAAATGCCACCCAGCGCCGCATGCGCCAACGCGGTAGCGACCAGCGCCACCAGCCAGGCCAGGAAACCCAGGCCAATCGCGATGGCGCCGGCGCCCGACGAAACAATGGCATACACCATCGAAAAGCCGATCAGCACGACCAGGAGATAGAGCAAGCCAAAAACGGCACCGATGCCTGCCTGGCCGGCGATATTCTCGCCCCAGGTTTTCTTCAAGATGATCGCGCTTTCCTTGATCGCGTCGACCGGGCCGATATCGCGTGTGACCAGGACCGGCACCACCAGATAGGTCGCCACCGTCCAGCCCGCACCGAGCATGCTGACGATCAGCCGCCCGAGGAACTCAACGCGCTCCTGGATCGCCCTCAGGACCATGCCCACTGTCGCGGCGATGACCGCGTAGCCCAGGATGCTGCCGAGCTTGGTGTTGGCGACCCGCAGGCCGTCACTGAGCGTCGGGTCGCCGCCACTGAAACGGATCATTGCGGCAGCGACCAGCGCGACATTGAAATAGAACATCACGAAATACAGGCAGACGTAGAACGCGAACCCGACCAGCAGCGCAGAGGCCGACAGCAGGTTGCCGGTACCGCCCGACAGGTGGCCGAGCGCATTCAGGCCAAAGACCGGCAGCGCAAACGAGGCCATCACGACCAGCGCGGCCAATCCCGAGATCAACGGAAACAGCAACAACTCCGGGTCTGCCCTGAGCACGTTCGTGCTGGCTTTGACCAAGTGCCAGCTTCTGACCAAGCGGTCGAACATGAGGTGTCTCCTGGAAGAGGGCCCGCGTTTCGCGAAGGCCGGATGACGCTGAAACAAGACTGGTTTTGACAGATTAACTGCTCAAAACTTTTCAACTGATTGTTTGCAATCCGAAATTATCAAAAAAATCAATTGCCTGAATATTATGAGGGGCAGAGGCGTTGAGCCGGTCAGCCTTTGGCCCGTTTGCCCAGACGCGGCACCAGGTCCAGCGTCAGCGCCGTCCCCACGATGATCACCGCGCAGGCTGTGATCATTCTCAGCGTGAGTGCCTCACCCAGGTAGAGCGCGCCCAAGATCATCGTGACCACGGGCGTCAGAAAACTGACCGAGGTCGCTCGCACAGCACCGATCCTGCGGATCAGTCCGAAGTAGAGCAGGAAGCCGCATCCCGAAGCGACGATGCCCATGAACGTCACCTCGGCCCAGGCGCGAAGGCCGGGGGCCTGCTGCGGCCAGTTCATCATTGCACTGGGGGCCAGCACCAGCGCGCCGATGCCGATGCTGCCGGTGGCCAGCACGATGGGATCGACGTCGTGCAGCGTGCGCGCGTAGTTTGACGACACGCCCCACAACACGGTGACCAGCAGCGTGACGATGATGGCCAGCCCGGCGTCACTGCGCACGCCGATCTGGTCCCAGACCAGCAGTGTGACGCCGGCAAAACCGATGACCAGCCCCGCTGCACGCATCGGCGTGATCGGCTCTTTGGTCCACCAGCGGGCGATCAGCGCGGAAAACAGCGGCGCGGCCGACTGCAGGACGGCCAGCAGCCCGGCGGAGATCGAGCGCGCCGACCAGCCCAGCCCGATGAACGGCACCGCAGTGAACAATGTGCCGTAGATCAGCAGCGGCTTCCAGTGCCGTATGAGCGGGCCTGGGCCAAATTTCCACAATGTGAGCGGCAGCAACACCAGCAGGCTGCCCATGGCCAGGCGAAGAAACACCATCGGTGCTGCGCCGAAAGCCGGCACCGCAGCGCGCATGAACAGGTAGGCGCCGCCCCAGGCACAGGCGAGCATCAGGAGTTGGAAAAGGTCGGCAGGGCGCATGTGAGCGGGGGGTGGACCCGTCAGGGCACCGGGTTGTGTCCTCGAAGAGGAGCCGTTCTCCCGCTCAACGGCTGACCAGGGGTGCACATCGTAGCGGAAGGTCCTGCAACTGCCTGGCCGGTTGCCCATCGGTCGGCGTCGATGCTGGCGTGGGCACCTGCCCGCGCCAGCTGCGGCATGCGAAGAAGCTCGTCGCGACGGAGCTGGTCAACAGCGCGGGCTGTCGCCGCAACGCTTTCAGCCGGCGATGTCTTTCTTGATTTGGAAGCCGAATCGAGGGAAATGGACGTGCACGGTGCCGGCGCGCGGGTCCTGTCGACGCAGGGTGACCGATTCAGACGACAGGCCGACCAGCGTACCGGCCACGGCGTCGCTGCCGTAGTCGGTGGCGGCGACGGTGATCGCCTGGCCGGCATCGAAACCCAGACCCGGTGCCACGCCGACCGGCGCATGGCCCGCGGCGTCGGCTGCCACGGCGATGGCTTCGGTGCTGCTCATCACGGTGTGCTGGTGGTGGCCGATGGCCAGCAGACGGTCCAGCCAAGGTCCGATCGCCGGGTAGTCATCGAGCAGATACGCCACCGGTTTGGCCAGGCGGATGAACCACAGGCAGTGTCCGACCGAAAAGTCGGCGATGCTCGGCGACGCGCCCAGCAGCCAGGTGCCACCCGCGGCGAGCTGGGCGTTCAGCGCGGCCAGGTGGGCTTTCAACTGCACCGCGCCGTCGGCCGGGGTCAAGCGTGGCGCGCCGACGCTGCGCATCGCGGCGCGGTCAGCAGCGAAGCCTTTCAGCACCTCGGGCGAGGGATTGCCCATGATCGCTGCGACACCGGCGGGTTGCATCGCCCAGCTGACCGCCGCGCCGAACAACATGCCGTCGGCCCATTGCGCCAGCAGCGGCGCCAAAGGCATGTCACGCGGGTACAGACTGCGGCTGGGCTGCGCTGCCTCCAGCACGCGGGCGATCAGCGCGGTGTCGCAATACACATCGGCACCTACCTGCAGCACTGGCGTCTTGCGGTAGCCACCGGTCAGCGCCACCACGTCGGGCTTGGGCATCACTGGCGGGATGTGCACCGAGCGCCAGGCCAACTGCTTGTAGCCCAGCATCAACCGCACCTTCTCGCCGAAGGGGGACATGTCGTAGTGGTGCAGTATCAGTTCAGTCATGGTTTTTTGGCTCCTGAGGGTCGGTGCTTGGATTCGAGGTCGATGCTCGCATTCGGATCATCGGCAGGCGGCCCGGAGTGTGACAGGTCGCGAAGTTCTGCCGACGGCAGCTTGGCAACGGCGGGTGCTGGCGGTCTGGCCGATGTCTGGACTTGCCCTGAGCGTGGAGCTCAGGGGTGAGCCGCTTGAACTGTTTCTCCGTCAAGTCGCGGTGGGCATCGCCAGATCGAACCCAACCGATCTCATCCAAGCGCAAGATCTTGGGCGGATGCTTGGTAGGGTAGAGCAAAAAACGGTCGCGCTCTCATGTGTGAACTGGCGTAAGCGGTGGCTGCCCTCCCGCTGTTCTTTGCTGTCCAGCGTTGTCCATTATTTCGTTACATGACAACAACTTAACCTTCATTCCTGTCCGATGCGGTCTTGACTACTCCAGCTGAATCCGACGATGATTTGATAGTCGCTTTGATAGTCGAGGACTAACTGATGGGCAAGCTCACGGCGAAAGAAGTCGAGAAGAAGGCCACTCCCGGGCTCAAGGGGACGGGGGCAGACTGACCCTCCAGATTACCAAGGCCGGCGTGAAGTCTTGGCTGTTCCGCTACATGATCGACGGTAGAGCCTACGCGATGGGACTAGGCCCTGTGCATACGATCACGCTGGCTCAGGCCAGGCAAAGGGCGACCGACGCCCGCCGGATGGTCCTCGACGGCATCAACCCGCTG
>CAMCTC010000007.1 GCA_945878355.1 Bordetella parapertussis
ATGGTGGCTCGGCGCTCGACAGGCACCCTGACGATGGGTACCGTCTAACAAGCTCTTGGCGCAGCGCCGGGTCACCGAAAATCAAGCCACGCTGCGGCACGACGACCCATCGCTCACGCTGCAGCCACAGGCGACGCAGGTTGGGTTGCCACCCCCCATGAGCCGCAGGAATGACATTCCACCACACCCGTCCACTTGTCGCGCTAGCACTCCTCGCTGGCTGCGCGCTGCCGGTCAACGCACAGATCAAGATGAAGACCATGGCCTACATCGGCTTCAGCGACGCGCTCGGCGAGGCCTTTTATGCCGAGTTCGAAAAATTCGCCGCTGTGCGCAAGATCAGCATCGTCGCCCATGAGCGATCCGGCCAAGGCCCAGGCGATGGACTACGTGAAGCGCTATGAAGCGATGTACGGACCCGCGGCACGGTCTCGGCCTTCGGGGCTTACACCTGGGACGCAGGCCTGTTGCTGAGCCAGGCGATACCGGTCGCGCTCAAGACCGCGCAGCCAGGCACCTGGGAGTTCCGCGCCGCGCTGCGCGATGCGCTGGAAGCGGTGCACGACCTGAAGGTGTCGAACGGGGTGATCAACATGTCGAAGAACGACCCCCTCGGACTGGACCAGCGCGCCCGAGTGATCGTTCGAATCGTCGGCGGAAAGTGGAAGCTCGACTGACCCAGGACCAGCGCGTCCGGCAGCTGCTGGAAGGCTGTCTGGGCCGCGTCAATCCAACGTCGCGGACAAAGCCTGGTCGATGTCCCAGAGGATGTCGTCGATGTGCTCGAGCCCGACCGAAATCCTGACCATGTCGGGCAGCACGCCGGCAGCGAGTTGCTGGGCCTCGTCGAGTTGGCGGTGGGTGGTCGATGCCGGGTGGCTGATCAGCGTGCGGGTGTCGCCGATGTTGACGAGGTGGCTCATGAAGCGTGCCGACTCGATGAACTTTACCCCCTGCGCGACCCCGCCCTTGACACCGAAGGCGAGCAGGCCCGAGGCGCCCGGCACGCCGTCCACCTGGCGCATCTGGCGCTGCACCAGCGCATGCTGTGCATGGTCGGCCAGGCCAGGGTAGTTGACCCAGGCCACCCGCGAATGGCTGCGCAGGAATTCAGCCACCGCCAGTGCGTTGCGGCAATGGCGTTCCATGCGCAGCGGCAGGGTCTCGACGCCTTGCAGGATCTGCCAGGCGCTCATCGGGCTGAGCGATGCGCCGTAGACCCGCAGCGTCTCCATCCGCGCCCGCATCGAGAAGCCGAAGTCGCCGAAGGTCTCGTAGAACTTCACACCGTGGTATCCCGCCGACGGCTCCGTCATGCCGGGGAACTTGCCGTTGTCCCAGGGGAACTTGCCGCCCTCGACCATCACGCCACCCAGCGTGGTGCCGTGGCCAGCCAGGTATTTGGTCGCTGAGTGCACGACGATGTCGGCGCCCAGTGCCAGCGGGTTGCACAGATAAGGGCTGGGCACGGTGTTGTCGACCACCAGTGGCACGCCGTGCGCATGCGCCACCTCGGCCACCGCAGCGATGTCCAGCACCACCAGGCTGGGGTTGCCCAGGGTCTCGGCGTAGACCGCTCGGGTGTTGGGCCGCATCGCCGCGGCAAAGGCCTCGGGCCGCTGCGCATCGACAAACGTCACCTCGATGCCGAACTTGGCCAGGCTGACCGCCAGCATCGTCACCGTGCCGCCGTACAGCGCACCTGCGGCAACGACATGGTCACCAGACTGCAGCAGCGTCATCAGCGCCATCGCCTCGGCCGCCATGCCGCTGGCAGAAGCCACTGCGGCGCGGCCACCTTCGAGTGCAGCAACCCGCTCTTCCAAGGCCGCGACCGTCGGGTTGCTCAGCCTCGAGTAGATGTTGCCGAAGGTCTGCAGGTTGAATAGGCTGGCCGCATGCTCGGCCGAATCAAAGACAAAGCTGGTGGTCTGGTAGATCGGCAGCGCGCGCGCGCCGGTGGCGGCGTCGGGAATCTGGCCCGCGTGGATCGCCAGGGTTTCGGGCTGAAATTTTCGATCGCTCATCGCTGCGGCTCCCAGGGGCTCAGCCCATTCGCCGGGCCGAAATCACCCCGGTGTTGACACCCGCCCAGTGCAGCCCGCCGAACAACCTGGCGTGCTCGATCTTGACGCAGCGGTCCATCACGCTGTCCAGGCCCGCCGCGCGGGCGCGGGCGTCGGCCTCGCGGTTGACGACACCGATCTGCTGCCACAAGCATTTGGCACCCAGCGCGATCGCACTGTCGGCGATCGCGCCGACGTCCTCGCTGCGGCGGAACACGTCGACCATGTCGACCGGCTCATCGAGGTCTTCCAGCCGCGCCACACAGGCCATGCCCAGCACCGAGCTGCCGGCATAGCGCGGGTTGACCGGCAGGATGCGGTAGCCGTGCGATTGCATGTACTTGGCGGCGAAATAGCTCGGGCGATGCCACTCGGCCGACAACCCGACCACGGCGATCGTCCGGCAGGATTGGAGGATGCGGCGCAGGGCGATGATGTCGACGGGCATGGTGGCTGGGTCTCGGTCAAACCCGACTGTAACCACGACCTCGGCAGCGACTGCCTGATGTTGGCTCGCCCGCCAATCGGCCTGCCAATCGACCTGCCAATCGGCCCGCCAATCGGCCCGCCCTCATTGCCCCATCACCACGCCCTCGCGCCTCGGGTCGGCGCCACCGAACCAGCCGTCACCACGGCGCTCGAGCGCCTGCAAGCCACTGGTCAGATCGATTTCGACAACACGGTGGCCACGAGACTTCAAAGCCTCGACCGTGGCGCGAGGAAAACGTCCGACTTCGAGCACAGTCGGACCGTTGAAGCTGCCGAAATTGGGCAAGTCGATCGCGCGCTGGGCATCCAGACCCCAGTCCAGCGCGCCGATCAGCGTCTTGGCGGTGAAGTGGATGATCGCCGGCCCGCCGGGCGAACCCACGCTCATCAGCAAACGGCCATCTCTGCGGTCGAACACCAGCGTCGGGCTCATGCTCGAGCGCGGCCGCTTGCCCGGCTGCACCCGGTTGGCCACCGGCCGGCCCTGACCATCGGCAGGCGCAAGCGAGAAATCGGTCAGTTCGTTGTTGAGCAAGAAACCGCCGGCCAGACCGGTGCCACCATCGGCCATCAGGCGCGCGCCAAAGGCCGCCTCGATCGTCGTCGTCATCGCCAATACCCGGCCTTGGCCGTCGACGATGCTGATGTGGCTGGTGCCGTGCTCGGGCTGGTCAGCCTGTGCGCCCCAGGCGCTGCGCGAGACACCGGGCTGGCCAGGCTGGGCTTGCTGGACGCTTGTCGAGCCGATCAACGCGGCGCGCGACTGCAGGTAATCAGGGTCGAGCAGGCTGGTCCAACGCCCAGCCGGCGGTGCGACGAATTCAGGATCGGCAACATAGAGTGCCCGGTCGGCAAAAGCCAAGCGCGATGCCTCGGTGTAGGCGTGCAGCCAATCCGCGCTGGGCACACCGTCGACCAAGGGCGTGGCCACCGGCGCGCTACGCTCGAGCAGCCCAAGGATCTGCATCACCGCCAAGTGGCCTGACGAAGGCGGTGGCATGCCGCAGACGCGGTACCGCGCCTTCCAATCGGTGCAGATCGGCTCGCGCAGCTTGACCTCGTAGCCGGCCAGGTCAGCCAAGGTGATCCGACCGGGGTTGGTGGCGTGCTGCTGAACCCTGGCGACGACGTCAGCCGCCACCGAGCCCTGGTGCAGCGCAGCGCTGCCGCCGGCGGCGATGCGCCGCAAGACCTCGGCCAAGGCCGGATTGCGCAGCCGATGGCCCACCGGATGGGGCTGGCCATCGGCGCGGTAGAAATAGGCTGCGGCCTGGGGATCTTGCCGCAGCGCGCTGTCCTCGCGCAGTTGACGATGCAGTCGCGGGCTGAGCGCAAATCCCTGTTCGGCGAGCGTGATCGCCGGCTGGAACAACTGTGCCCAGGGCAAGCGGCCCTGCGCACGGTGCGCGACCTCAAGCATCCTGACAGCGCCGGGAACGCCCACCGCCAGGCCGCCCACCACCGCCCGCGCGAACGGCATCGGCTTGCCGTCGGCGCCTAGAAACATGCGCTCGTCAGCGGCCGCAGGCGCGGTCTCGCGGCCGTCCCAGGCCTGCATCGCAAACCCGTCCCAGTGCAGCAGCAAAGCACCGCCGCCGATGCCGCTGGACTGTGGCTCGACCAAAGTCAACACCATCTGCACCGCCACCGCGGCGTCCACCGCACTGCCACCGGCCTTGAGCACCTGGAAGCCGGCATCGGTGGCCAGCGGGTTGGCAGCCGCCACCGCAAAGCGCGAAACCGCCCAGCCCGGCTTCGTGGCGTAGCCCGAGGGCCCTTCGGGCAGGGTCGGCGCTTCGTACTGCAAGGCAGGCGCCGCGCAGGAGGCCAGTAGCATCGGTGCCAGCCACAGCGCGCGCTGCGCGCCATTGAGCAGCGCGCGCAGTACGCGCAGTGCGCGCATCTGGGTCCGGCCCAGCTTGTCGTCGTCGATCATTGTCAAAAAATCATCCTTCACAGCGCCTGGCTGGCGATCAAAATCCATTTGCACCACCGGCCCGTCGGGCATCGGCAGCGCCACGGTACAGCGGCCCGCCTGGGCCATCGTGGGTCACCGAGATACCGGCCACGCCGCTGTTCAGTCCCGTGACACCCAAGGTATTGGCATCATGACCGTGGCGCTCGCGCAAGACCGGGATCAGGCCGCTGATGCCCCGGTCTAGCTGCAATACCGATGCCGCCGAGCCCTGACCAGTCCAGTTGCCGGCATTGATCGCGGCCTGCAGATCCAGGCCATAGACCAGGTCACCGAGAAAGGTCTTGACGATGTAGTCAGGGATGGGGCCACCGCCCGCCGCGCCCCAGACCAAGCGCAGTCTGCCGCCGGCATCCAAGGCGATGGCAGGCGCGATCGAGCTGCGCGGTCGCCTGTTGGGCCCAAAGCCGTTGACGTCGCGCCCAACCAGGCCGGCAGAGAAGTTCGACATCGCGTTGTTGAGCATCATGCCGGCGGCCTCGATGTGCGCGCCCCAGTGGGTGTTGATGGTCGTGGTCATCGCCAGCGCGTTGCCCCATCCGTCGATGATGGCCAGGCTGCTGGTGGTGTTCCAGTCCTCGTCATGCATCGACCGCGACTCGGCAACCTCGGCAGCAGTTGCGGCGATCGCCACAGCGCTAGACCTGACGCCGGAGCGCACCGAATCGATGGCGCTGTAGTCCGGAATGCCATCGGCCCGGCTGCCGGCTGCCACCGCGCCCAAAGCCCGGTCAGTGACGAGTGCCGCCCGCGCGTCCAGGTATGGTGAGGACAACAAGGCGCGAACACGTTGTTCGACGTTCGACACTGAAGGGTCACCCACGAACTGGCGTCGATCGGCGTTGGCGAGCCGACTCGCCTCACCGGCCAAGTGGTAGAAAGCCGCAGTCCCGAATGCCAGCTTGGCCAGGCTCTTGCGCTCGAGCAGCGCAAGCGACTGCAGCGTGACCAGGCCGCCGAACAGCGGCGCTGGCGGCGTGTAAACCGTGTAGCCAAAGCGCTGACCGACCAGCGGCATGCGTTCGATGGCCCGGTAATCGGCGAAATCGGCCGCCGCCATCAGGCTGGGGATGCGCGCCGGCACGATAGGCGTCGAACTGCTGCCATCAGCGTTGTAGCGATCGGGCAGGGCCGAGTGGCAGTTTGGGCTGCCGTCGGCATGGCGCAGGTCGCTTTGGAATCGCTGCAGGATCGCGCTGGCAATCGGGCCATCGGGCTGGTAGAAAGCCGCGGCACCCCCGTCGCGCACGATCGCCATTGTGTTGGCGAGCGCCAGATTGGTGACCATCGTGCCGGGCGGCAAAGGCCTGGTGCCAGCGAGCGCGCAATAGCGGGCCCGGATGTCCGGGTACTGGCAGCGCAGCGGGCCCCAGCGGTTGCGGGCCAGGTTCCACCACGCGGGCACGCCGCCGACTTTCAACAAGTCGCCGGTCTCGTCGTCGGAAGTCTGGCCCGGGTTGTGGAGCGTGGCATACAGGTAGTCACTGAGCCTGAAGCCATCGCTGGCCAACCCGATCGCATCCTCCCAGAGCAAGCGCCAGGGCAGGCGACCATAGGCTTGATGCACCAGGTCCAGCACCTTGACCGTACCCGGCACGCCGGTGGCACGGCCCGAGATGTCGGTATGGGCTTGGTAGGCCGACAGGCTGCCGCCAAGGGCCTGGCCGCTGCGGCATTCGAGGTCAGACGAAACCGCCATCTGGTAGATCGAACGGGTGCCGTCCACCCCGACGGCCGCTGGCGAAGCGGCCAGACCGTCGAAGATTCGCACCCGGCCGGAGGCAGCGTCGAAATAGCTGATGACACTGCCCCCACCCAGCCCCGACGCAAAGGGTTCCACCACGCCGAGCACGGCCTGCACCGCGACCGCCGCGTCGATCGCAGACCCCCCTTGCGCCAGCACCTTGCAACCAGCGGCCGAGGCCCGAACGTCGGCCGAGGCCACCATCACCCGGCGACCGGTCAGCGACGCAGTCTGGGCATAGGGCGCGCTGGGCTGGGCCCGACAAAGCGCCGGGTTGAAGTCTTGTGCCGACAGATCGGCTGCGCAGACCGCACCGCATGCGAGGACGAGCAACACCAGGCAAGAGGCCAGAGAGCCGCGGGTCGATGAAAAGTGGTTGGCGATCAAGATGACACACATTGTCAATCGAAGGGTGTCGACAGCGTTCTGGACCGCAGTGCTAGACTGCCACCCATGTCAGGAGAGAGTGCGAGGGGCCAAACCCCAAGCACCGCCGAAGGCGCAGGGGCAAGACCTCCGAACGCTCAGGCAAAAGGACTGACATCGCGCCTGGATTGACAGGCGTTCCTCACTGGAGAGAGGCAGGTGGCATCGTCGGATGCGAGCCTGTCCACCGAAGGGGCAAACGGGATCCTGGTCAACCAGCATCCCGCCAATCTCTCAGGTAAAGCGGACAGCGAGGGCATCCTCCCCCCACCCTGGTGGCGGTGTACGGCAGTGCCTTCGAAAGATCCGAACCATGTCTACAGACCTGCTCCAGACACCACTTCACGCGCTGCATGCCGAACTTGGCGCCCGCATGGTGCCGTTTGCGGGCTATGCGATGCCAGTGCAATACCCCGCCGGCATCCTGGCCGAGCACCGCTGGTGTCGAGACAGTGCGGCGCTGTTCGATGTCTCGCACATGGGTCAACTGCAGTTGCGTGGTGAAGACGCCGCTGCGGCACTCGAGTCGCTGCTGCCGCAAGCGATCATCGGCCTGGATCTGGGCAAGCAGCGCTATGCGTTCTTCACCAACCCGCAGGGCGGCCTGCTAGACGACCTGATGGTCACTTGCCGCGCTGATCATCTGTTTCTCGTCGTCAACGCTGGTCGCAAGGCTGAAGACATCCAACACCTGGTCACCCACATCGGACATCGCTGCAGCGTCGTGCCGCTGCCCGATCAAGCGCTGCTGGCACTGCAAGGACCGAAAGCGGTGCTGGCGCTGGCCCGGCTCAACCCCAGCATCGCGACGCTGGCCTTCATGACCGGCGGCGATTTCGAGCTCGCAGGCATAGACTGTTTCGTCACCCGATCGGGCTATACCGGTGAAGACGGATTCGAGATCTCGGTGCCAGGCTCACAAGCCGAGAGGCTGGCTCGCGCGCTGCTGGAGCAGGCCGAAGTCCGCCCTGCCGGGCTGGGCGCACGCGACACGCTTAGGCTAGAAGCCGGCCTGTGCCTGTACGGCCACGACATTGACGAGCGCACCACGCCGGTGGAAGCCGGCCTGGCCTGGGCGATCCAGAAAGTGCGCCGTCCCGGCGGTGCGCGTGCCGGTCACTACCCCGGCGCCAATGTGATCGAGGGCCAGCTCAGCCTGGGCTCAGCGGTCAAGCGGGTAGGCCTGACCGGTCTGGAGCGGGTGCCGGTGCGCGAGGGCTGCGCGATCGTCGACAGCCAAGGCCACCCGCTGGGCCGCGTGACCAGCGGTACGCTAGGGCCAACAGTGCACGAACCAGTGGCGATGGCCTATTTGCCGGCCAACCATGCCGGATTGCAGCACGAGGTCTACGCCGAGGTCCGTGGCAAGCGCCTGCCAATGCGCGTCACGCCGATGCCCTTCACCCCTCACCGCTACCACCGCTAGAACCAAGTGCTGGGGGCACCAGCCCCAGCATTCGATTGAACGGTCCATATCCCATCGCCCCACTCAACCTGAACAAGAACTGCCCATGACCACCAAATTCACCGCCGACCACGAATGGATCAACATCGAGAACCAGGAAGCTGCCGTCGTCGGCATCACCCTGCACGCGCAGGACGCGCTGGGCGATGTGGTATTCGTCGAGCTCCCCGAAGTCGGCCGCCACTTTGCGCAAGGCGAGGTGGCCGGCGTGGTCGAGTCGGTCAAAGCCGCAGCGGACATCTACATGCCGGTCAGCGGTGAGGTCGTCGAGGTCAACGAGGCGCTGCGCGCCGACCCGGCGCTGGCCAACACCGACCCGATGGGCGACGGCTGGTTTTTCAAGCTCAAGGCCAGCGACCGGGCGCAGTTCGACGCGCTGATGGACTCGCCGGGCTACGACGACCTGCTCAAGACGCTGTAAGCCCCCTCACCCGATCGAGATCCCAACATGCTCAAGCCCGCCCACCCGCCCCTGGCTGATCTGGAAAACGCGGGCGAGTTCGCAGCCCGCCACATCGGGCCCGGTGCGGCCGACGAGGCCCACATGCTGGGCGTGATCGGTGCGGCGTCACGGCGAGCGCTGATCGAGACCATCGTGCCACGCAGCATCGCGCGCGCCCGGACCATGGACCTGCCGGCCGCGCTGACCGAGGCCCAGGCCTTGGCCGAGTTGCGCGCCATCGCGGCCAAGAACCGGGTGCTCAAGAGCTTCATCGGCCAGGGCTACCACGCCAGTCACACCCCCGGCGTCATCCTGCGCAACATCCTCGAAAACCCGGCCTGGTACACCGCTTACACGCCTTACCAGGCCGAGATCTCGCAAGGCCGGATGGAGGCGCTGGTCAACTTCCAGACCATGGTCTGTGACCTGACCGGCATGGCCATCGCCAACGCGTCGATGCTCGACGAGGCCACCGCCGCGGCCGAAGCCATGACCTTGGCCAAACGCAGCGTCAAGTCGAAATCAGACACCGTGATCGTCTCGAGTGACTGCCATCCGCAGACCCTCGAGGTGATCCAGACTCGCGCCGCACCGCTCGGCCTGACGGTGCTGGTCGGCGACCTGGCCAGCCTGCTGGCGTCGCATGACTGCTTCGCGGTGATCGCGCAATACCCCGCCAGCACCGGGCGGGTCCCCGACCTGCAGGCGGTGGCCGACGCGACCCATGCCCGGCAGGCCGGCTTCATCGTCGCCGCCGACCTGCTGGCGCTGACGCTGCTCAAAGCCCCAGGTGAGTTCGGCGCCGACATCGTCGTCGGCAACAGCCAGCGCCTGGGCGTGCCCATGGGCAACGGCGGCCCACACGCCGCATACCTGGCCTGCCGCGATGAATTCAAGCGCTCGATGCCGGGCCGGCTGGTGGGGGTCAGCGTCGACGCCCACGGCAACCCCGCCTACCGACTGGCGCTGCAGACCCGCGAGCAACATATCCGGCGCGAAAAAGCCACCTCCAACATCTGCACCGCCCAGGTGCTGCTGGCGGTGATGGCCAGCATGTACGCGGTCTACCACGGCCCGGCAGGCTTGAAGCGCATCGCGCTGCGGGTGGCCAGTTTCACCGCCATCCTGGCCAGCGGCTTGCGCGACCTGGGGATCCCGGTGCTCAACGCCCAGGCCTTCGACACCTTGACGGTCGAGACCGGCGCCGCCACTTCAGCCGTGCTGGCGCGTGCGCTGGCCGGCGGCGCCAACCTGCGCCGGGTCAGTGCCAGCCAGCTTGGCGTGACGCTGGACGAGACCACCACCCGCGCCGACCTGGCTGCGCTGTGGTCGTGGTTCGCCGCGCCCGGCCAGGCGCTGCCGACGGTGGACGCATTCGAGTCCGGCATAGCGACGCTGATCCCGCCAGCGTTGCGCCGCAGCAGCGAATTCCTGACCCATCCGGTGTTCAACCGCCACCACAGCGAGACCGAGATGCTGCGCTACATCCGCAGCCTGTCGGACAAGGACCTGGCGCTGGACCGCAGCATGATCCCGTTGGGCTCGTGCACGATGAAGCTCAACGCGACCAGCGAGATGATCCCGATCACCTGGCCTGAGTTCGCCGACATTCATCCGTTCTCGCCGGCCGACCAGCGAGCGGGTTATGCCGAATTGAATCAGCAGCTGTGCGCCTGGCTCGCGCAGGCCACGGGATACGCCGGCATCAGCTTGCAGCCCAACGCCGGATCGCAAGGCGAATATGCCGGCCTGCTGGCGATACGCGGCTGGCATGCCTCGCGCGGCGAGTCGCAGCGCAGGATCTGCCTGATCCCTGAATCGGCCCATGGCACGAACCCGGCGTCGGCACAGATGGCCGGCATGCAGGTGGTGGTGGTCAAGTGCGACGCCCAGGGCAATGTCGATCTGGCCGACCTGCAGGCTCAGTGCGAGCGCCACAGCGCAGAGTTGGCCGCGGTGATGATCACCTATCCCAGCACCTACGGCGTGTTTGACACCCAGGTCAAAGCGCTGTGCGCGCTGGTGCACCAGCATGGCGGGCGGGTCTATGTCGACGGCGCCAACATGAACGCGCTGGTTGGCGTGGCTGCGCCGGGCGAGTTCGGCGGCGATGTCAGCCACCTCAACCTGCACAAGACCTTCTGCATCCCGCATGGCGGCGGCGGCCCGGGCGTGGGACCGGTCTGCGTGGTCGAGGATCTGGTGCCGTTCCTGCCGGGACATGTCACCGGCGGCGTGGCGGGCGGGGTCGGTGCGGTTTCGGCAGCGCCGTTGGGCAACGCGGCCGTGTTGCCGATCAGCTGGATGTACATGCGCATGATGGGCGCCGACGGCCTGACCGCTGCGACCGAAGGCGCGATCCTGTCGGCCAACTATGTCGCTGCCAGGCTGGCCGGGCATTACAGCATCCACTTCTCAGGCGGGCATGCCGGCATCCGCGGTGGCGGCGTGGCGCACGAGTGCATCCTCGACCTGCGCCCGCTCAAAGACAGCTCGGGCGTCAGCGCCGAGGACGTCGCCAAGCGCTTGATCGACTACGGCTTCCATGCCCCGACGCTGAGCTTTCCGGTGGCCGGCACGCTGATGGTCGAACCGACCGAGAGCGAGCCTCTGGTCGAGCTGGATCGCTTCTGCGACGCGATGATCTCGATCCGCGACGAGATTCGCAAAGTCGAGGCGGGTGACTGGCCGCGCGACGACCACCCCCTCAAGCACGCGCCGCACACCGCGCAAGCCGTCTGCGCCGACCACTGGACACACGCCTACCGCCGAGAGGATGCGGCCTGGCCGGTGGCCGCGTTGCGGCGCGGCAAGTACTGGGCGCCGGTGGGCCGGGTCGACAACGTCTGGGGCGACCGCAACCTGTTCTGCAGTTGCCCGCCGATGGCCGACTTCGCCGAGGCCTGAGCGCGCGATCGGGGTCCGCGACCTCGTGTCGCGGTCAGTCGCGATCGGCGACCGCCAGCGGCGGTAGCAAGACAGCGCCCACCTCCTCCAAAGTGCAGGCCGCCAGCGCAACAGTCGGCCGCCAGTCCCGCACCGGGTAGCTGTAGATCACCGGCGCCAGCGGCAGCATGCCGAAGACCATCGCCGACGCGGTTGCGCTTGAGTTCTTTTTTACCTTACGATAAAGTAAGGAAAACGGGACTAGGCAATATGACAAGCGCAACCATCACGACCAAGGGTCAGATCACCATCCCCGCCGAAGTACGCAACGCGCTGTCAGTCGGCAAAGGTGATCGCGTGGATTTCGTTCAGATCGAAGATGGGCAGTTCCTGTTCATGGCCGTGAACCGGTCTGTCACTGAGCTGAAAGGCATGTTCGGCAAGCCTGAAAAGATCGCTTCCATCGAGGACATGAATCGCGCCATCGCGGCGCGTGGAGCTTCTGCACGATGATCGGCCTCGACACCAACGTACTGGTCCGCTACATCATGCAGGACGAGGCCAAACAAGCGGCCAAAGCGACAAAGCTGATTGAAGGGCTGACAGCAAAAGAGCCGGGCTTCATTGCCATCGTGTCGGTGGTTGAACTGGTGTGGGTCTTGTCCTCTTTTTATGGAAAAGACAAAGCGCAGATCGTACAAGCCCTCGACGTGATTCTGCGGTCAAAACAACTGGTGGTTGATCAGGCCGAGCATGTGGTTCGAGCCCTGCGAGCCTATGCTGCCGGCAATGCGGACTTCGCTGACTGCTTGATTGAACGCACTGCAGTGGCGGCAGGTTGCATTCGCACGATGACCTTTGACCTTGCTGCCAGCAAGACGGCGGGCATGACATTGATTCAATAGAAGGGTTGTATTGGCGCCGAGACAGTAATGTCGAACACGCGCTTGATCAGTCGGACCCAGCTGATCCGGCCCGGCCGTCGACCTGAGGCTCGCTGGCCACCGACGTTATCGGCGAAGCGAGCGGCCGACGGTCACGTACCAAGTAGCTGTAGATCACCGGCACCACCACCAGCGTGAGCAAGGTGCTGGTGATCACGCCACCGATGATGGCCCGGCCCATCGGCGCCTGCATCTCGCCGCCCTCGTCCAGCGCGACCGCCAGGGGCGGCGAGGTAGACCCCACTCGGCGCTTCGTCATGGCGCAGCATCTGCTGGCTTGAGAAGGCTCAGCTTGAGCCAATGCTCAGCGAGAGACTTCGCTGCGCGTGGTAACCCGTATGGCTGGCTTGCGTGCCGCTTTGCCGAGAGCACCCTCTGCCCATTTGTTCAGGCTGGTGCCGCTCCTGGCCGCCGCCTTGAGTGCAGCGGCATGTACTTCAGGCGCAATGCGCAGCATGACCTTGCCGCTTGCGGGCCTCTCCGGCGCCGAGCCGAGTTCCTTGGATGCGGCCAGATAGTCCTCGATGGCGACATGAAAGTTCGCCTCGAACTCGACCACCGACTCTCCATGGAAGGCAATGATGTCGTCAACGTTCTGGACGCGCCCAACGATGATCTTGTCCTCTGTATCGAAAACCATGCTTGCCGTATAGCCCTTGTAGGACATGGAATTGATCATGATTTGATTCCCATTCTTGCGAGGAACTCGCGAACCGCCAAGACTCGATAGCGCAGAGCTTCTTTGCCAGGGTGAGGCCGATGAAGCGTCATCTCTCGACCGTTGAACTCGAAAGTGACGGATGAACCAGCTACCTCAACAACTTTGCACCCCGTCGCCTTCAACAGCGACTCAATGCGGACCCATTCGATGTTCCCATTGAGTGGATCTGCGAGTACCTTCTCAAGCGTCTTGCGGTGCGTTCCGTTCACGCTTTAAATGATAGCATTATTTATAAAACAGCAATCATTTTCATCGAACAGAGAGACCGGTGATGGGCTGGTTTAGAAGCCCAACTGTCGAGCGGCGAGGGTCATCCCCGTGAGCGCTCTTCTGAGATCCGAAATTGGTGCTGTGCTCGTGCCAGAGATTGGTCGCAATGCCTGCGAAGCGCGGCGTCAGTTCTCGCAGCGAAGCATCCTCGCGAGGCTGTAGAGATCTCCGAGGACCCAGCGGTCCCGAATCTTTGGGCCGTCGAATGTGAATATGGGCATGCCGCCCGACGTGCCGGCCAGTGGGCTCTCAAGCAAATGTGGCTTTGCCACTTTGCTTGATCCCCACGGGGGGCGGCCGGCTTCGGCCGGCCTTGGGGCGCTCAGCGCGCTCAGTCCCGATCGGCCGCCAGCGGCCGCCGGTCACGCACCAGATAGCTGTAGATCACCGGCACCACCACCAGCGTGAGCAAGGTACTGGTGATCACGCCGCCGATGATGGCCCGGCCCATCGGCGCCTGCATCTCGCCGCCCTCGTCCAGCGCGAGGGCCAGCGGCAACATGCCGAAGACCATCGCCGCGGTGGTCATCATGATAGGCCGCATCCGCGTCAGGCCGGCCTCCAGCAAAGCTTCGACCACCGTGGCGCCAGCCTTGCGGGCCTGGTTGGCGAAGTCCACCAGCAGGATCGCGTTCTTGGTCACCAGGCCCATCAGCATCACCAGCCCGATCATCGAGAACACATTGAGCGTGCTGCGCGAGACCAGCAGCGCGATCATCACGCCGATCAGCGCCAGCGGCAGGCTGGCCATGATCGCGATCGGCTGCACGAAGCTGCCGAACTGGCTGGCCAGCACGATGTAGATGAAGATCACCGCCAGCCCCATCGCACCCAGCATCGCGCCAAAAGCTTCCTGTTGATCCTTGGTCTGCCCGCCGATGTCGAAGCTGTAGCCCGGCGGCAGCACGGTGGCCTTGACCAGCTTCTGCACGTCCTCACCGACCTCGCCGGCCGAGCGGCCGCTGACGCCGGCAAACACCGCCTCGCGTCGCTGCAGGTTCTGACGCCGGATGATCTCGGGGTTGTACACCGGTGTGATCGTGGCCACGCTGTCGAGTGTGATCGGTATGCCGTCCTTGGAGAACGCCACCGGCAGGCTGCGCATCTGATCGATGCGCTCGCGCTGGGCCTGGTTCAGACGCAGCACGACCTCAACCTGATCGCCGTCGGGCGTGGTCCAGTAGGTCGCGACCTCGCCGTTGACATAGGCGCGCAGGCTGGCGGCAAGCGCAGGCGCAGTCAGGCCGAGTTCGCGCACTGCAGCGGGCTTCAGGCGCACCGCGTAAGCCGGCAGTCCCGGCCGCACCGACAGCTCGACGTCGACCGTGCCTGGGATCTTCCTGACCTTGTCGGCAAACTCTGTTGCCACACGCGCCAGACCCTCGGCCTCCGGCCCCAGGATCGCGACATAGATCGGCCGGTTGAAGCCCAGTGCCGCATCGGTGCCAGGGATGGTGGCAACCTGACTGCGGATGGCGGCTTCGACCTGTTTCTGACTGCGGCTGCGGTCCTTGCGGTCTTTGAGCGAGATGTTGAGCCAAGCCTGGTTGCGCTGCCCAGCACCGCCAACAAAGGTCGACACCGAGGCGACCTCAGGCAGCGCCAGCACGATGGCCTCGACCTGCGCCACCTTGGCGTCGCTGCGCTCCAGGCTGGAGCCCTCGGGCATGCGCAGCGCGAGCTGGGTGAAGCCCTGGTCAACCTCGGGGATGAACTCGCTGCCCACCAGCGGCGCGAGCGCGATCGCCCCAACGAAGCTTGCCAGACCCACGCTCAGCACCACGCCGCGCGGCGTGATCGTGGCGCGGCGCCACTGGCGCCGGCTGGACTTGTCGCGCTTGGCATCCGGACCAAAACCGTGGCCCCAGGCCGGCAGTGGCAATGGCCAGCGGCGCGCCGAGAACGCCCAGCGGATCAAGCTCTCGTACACCCGGTGCAACAAGTCCATGCCACGGTCGGTGGCGCGGATCATCGCGCCGATCACGGGCAGGTTCTTCATGCGCACCGCAGGCGGGTCGTGCCACACCGACGACAGCATCGGGTCGAGTGTGAAGCTGACAAACAGGCTGACCAGCACCGCCACCGCCACCGTGACACCAAAGGGGTAGAAGAACTTGCCGATGATCCCGCCCATGAAGGCCACCGGCACGAACACCGCGCACAACGCAAAAGTGGTCGCCATCACCGCCAGGCCAATCTCCTGCGTGCCCTCTAACGCAGCCTGGTGGTGATTTTTGCCCATGCCGACATGACGCACGATGTTCTCGCGCACCACGATTGCGTCGTCGATCAGCAAACCTATGCACAGCGAGAGCGCCATCATCGTCATGAAGTTCAGCGTGAAGCCAAAGGCATAGACCGCGATGAAGCTCGAGATCACTGCGATCGGCAGCGTGAGCCCGGTGATGATGGTCGAGCGCCAGGAATGCAGGAACAGGAAGACGATCAGCACGGTCAGCAGCGCGCCCTCGACCAGCGTTCGCTTCAGACCCGTCAGCGACTGCTTGACCCAGTCGCTGTTGGCGTAGATCAGGCGCAACTCCATGTCCGGTGGCAGCGATTTGCGCAGCTCGGCCATCGCGTCCTTGACGGCATCGCCAGTGGCCACAATGTTGGCGTCCTGCTGCTTGAAGACGTTGAAACTGACCGCGCGCTGGCCGTTGATGCGTGCGGCTGAATCGAGTTCTTTCTCGCGCTCGACCAGCGAACCCAGGTCGCCGAGCGTGAGCGCGAGGCCGCCGCGACGCGCCACGACCAAGGCCGCAAAGTCGCGCGGATCGCGCACCCTGCCTTCGACACGCAGGATCGCATCCTGGCTGCGATCGGACAGCAACCCGACGGGTTGGTCGGCGTTGGCCTCGCGCAGCGCGGTGGCCACCTCGGCCGGCGTGACGCCATAGCTGCGCAAGCGCGCCGGGTCGAGGTCGATCCGAACCTCGCGCGTGGCCAGGCCCGAGATGTCGATGCGCGCCACGCCTTCGACACGCTGCAAGCGTTTGTCGATCTGCTGGTCAGCCACCAGCGAGAGTTCACGCGCGCTGCGGGTCGGACTGAGCAAGGCCAGCACGACAATGGGCTGGCTGTTGTCGTTGTTGAAGCGCGCCACCGTCGGCGCCTTGGCGTCGCGCGGCAGACTGCCTTGCACGGCCGACAGCCGGTCGCGCACCTCCTGCATCGCCCGGCTCATGTCGGCGTTGAGCGAGAACTCGACATTGGTCTGGCTTTTGCCCTCCAGGCTGCGCGAGCTGATGCGGCGAACGCCGGCAATGCTGTTGACGGCCGACTCGACCAGTTTGGTGATCTCGCGCTCCACCGCTTCGGGTGAGGCCCCGGGGTAGGCGACCTCGATGTAGGCGCCTGGCGGCGAGACATCGGGCATCTGCTCGACGCCCAGGCGCGCGTAGGCGAAAAGCCCCAGCACACACAGCGCCACCATCACCATCACAGCGAACACCGGGTTGGCGATGGATACACGGGTGATCCACATCGGAGACCTTTGTCAGAGCTGGTGAGAAACGGCCGAGATCAGCGCAGCGCTGCAGCGGAGGCCACCGCCGGCGCCATCAAGGCCAGCACCCGCGCAGCTGCGCCCTCGCGCAGGTTGTCGAAACGCACGGCCAGCAACTGGTCATCGGCACTCAGGCCCGACAGCACCTCGACTTGGCCGCCGGCCTCGTCGCGCCGGCCCAGTGTGACGGCGCGGCGCAACAGCAAGCCTTTGTCAATCAGCCAGACATGCGATTGACCGCCGGTCGAGCCGAGCGCCGTCAGCGGCACGACCAGTCGCTGCTGCAAATCAGGCAAGACCACACGGGCCACCGCATACTGGCCGGCACGCAAGCGTTCGCCGACATTGGTCACCCCCACGGTGACGCCGATCGACCTGGTACCGGTCTCGACAGCCGGTGCGATGCGCGCAACCCGACCGGGCAGCGCTGCGTCCAATCCCTCGACCTGAACCTGCACCACCATGCCAGGCGCCAGACGAGCCACCTCGTGGGTGCCGACATTGCCGGCCAGCTCCAGCATACCGATGTCAACCAAGGTGAGCACTTGCTGTTCGACCGTGACCTTCTCGCCGGGCAGCACGTGGCGCTTGGCGACGATGCCAGCGATCGGCGCGATCAGGCTGGCATCACGCTGTGCGACCTCGGTGATGGCCAGCGACGCTTGGGCCGCAGCCAGTGCTGCGCGAGCGGTGTCGAGGGTGGCGCGCGAGCTGTCCAGCGCGGTGCCTGAGATGAAATTCTGCATCGCCAAGCGCTCGTTGCTGGCATGGCTGCGTTCGGCTTGCAGCAAAGTGGCACGCGCTGATTCGAGGTTGGCGCCGCGCTCGGCGATTCGGCTGCCCAGGTCGGCCATGTCGATGCGGCCCAGCAACTGGCCAGCGCGCACTCTCGCACCTTCGACCACATCCAAGCTGAGCAAGGTGCCAGAGGCCTTGGAACGCAGCACGGCAGTGTTGGGCGCGACCAGCGGGCCCGAGAACTCGATGAGCTGCGGCAGATTGACCCGCTTGGGCCGCAGCACCTCGTTGGCGCGGAAGTCCAGCGGTGCCGACGCCGCGGCGTCAGGCGACTTGGCGGCCTGCGCCAAACCCGCAGACCCACGCTGCTTCATCCAGAACGCCCCACCAGCCAACGCTGCCAACACCGCCAGGCTTGCCGCGATCAGCCAGCTCTTGCGCATCGATTCTTCCTTCATGGTTCTGCCCGCCATCGGCAAGCGAGCCGCAGTGTAGGGTGGCGATCAACTACGCCCCATCCCCGATGCGATCAAACGCAGCGCCTGCCGACAAGATGCAGGCGGCTGCGACGGACTGCGCCGCAGCGCAACAGGCTGCGACCTGGACTCAATCGAGGTCGTTGAGCGCCGCTGAGCGCCGCTGAGCGCCAATCAGGCCGCTGAACCCGCGATCGCCACCTGCGGCAGCTGCACATCGCCGCACTGGGCGCGGTGCCGCAGCGCATGGTCCATCAGCACCAGCGCCAGCATGGCCTCTGCGATCGGCGTCGCGCGGATGCCCACACAGGGATCGTGGCGGCCGAAGGTCTCGACCAGCGTGGGCTCGCCGGCCCGGTTGATCGACGCCTTCGGGCTGCGTATCGAGCTGGTGGGCTTGATCGCGATCGACACCACCAAGTCCTGGCCTGTGCTGATGCCACCCAGCACGCCGCCAGCATGGTTGCTGGCAAAACCGGCCGGCGTCAAGGAGTCGCCATGCCAGCTGCCGCGCTGCGGCACGACGCCGAAACCGTCGCCGATCTCGACGCCCTTGACGGCGTTGATGCCCATCATCGCCCAGGCGATGTCGGCGTCGAGCTTGTCGAACAGCGGCTCACCCAGTCCGACCGGCACGCCGGTAGCGCGCAACTCGATGCGTGCGCCGCAGGAGTCACCAGCGCGGCGCAACTCGTCCATATACGCCTCGAGCTGCAGCACGACGCCGGCATTGGGTGAATAGAACGGGTTGAGCGGGATCTGCGCCGCATCCTCGAAAGGGATCGCGATCTCGCCCAGCTGGCTCATCCACCCAGTGAAAACCGTGCCGTGCTGAAGCCGCAACCATTTCTTGGCGACCGCGCCAGCAGCGACCATCGGTGCGGTCAGGCGCGCCGACGAGCGCCCGCCGCCGCGCGGATCGCGCAAACCATATTTGCGCCAGTAGCTGTAATCGGCATGGCCCGGGCGAAAAGTGTCGAGGATATTGCCGTAGTCCTTGCTGCGCTGGTCGGTGTTGCGGATCAGCAGACAGATCGGCGTGCCGGTGCTCAGGCCTTCGTAGACCCCGGACAGGATCTCCACCGCATCGGGCTCATTGCGCTGGGTGACATGGCGGCTGGTGCCGGGGCGGCGCCGGTCGAGCTCAGGCTGGATGTCCTCGACGCCCAGCGCCAGACCGGGCGGGCAACCGTCGATCACGCAGCCGATAGCCGGCCCATGGCTTTCGCCGAAGTTGGTGACACGAAACAGGTCGCCGAAGGTGCTGCCGGACATGGTGGGCTCGATGCAAATTGAAAAAGCCCGGTGCCATCAGAGCCCCGGACCCGCCGGATTGTCGCAGCCGCCGCCTCTAGACCTTGGGCGCTTCGGCGCCCTCTTCGTCGACTGGCCAGTCGCGGATATAGGCCTTGAGCATGCGGTTCTCGAAGTCCTGGCCCTCGACCACCGCCTTGGCCACGTCGTAGAACGAGACCACGCCCATCAGCGTCCTGCCGTCCTGGACCGGCATGTAGCGGGCGTGGCGGCCGAGCATCATGCGTCGCACCTCGTCGATCTCGGTCTCTGGCGTGCAGGTCAGCGGCGCATCGTCCATCACGGTGCGAACCGTCAGCGTGCCGAGCTGGCCGTTGTTCTTGACCACTGCGGCGATCACCTCTCGGAAGGTGAGCATGCCCACCAGATCACCGTATTCCATCACCACCAATGAGCCAATGTCGTTACCCGCCATGGTCTCTACAGCGTGCTGCAAGGACTGCGCGGGGGACACGGTGAACAAGGTGCTGCCCTTGACGCGGAGGATGTCGCTGACTTTCATGGAGGTTCTCCTGGGTAATCCGGCTCGGGTCGCTCGCGAGCTTGTCGCGCAAGCGCCTGCCGGGTGGAAAAACATAGCACACAATTGAACGCTGCAACAGCTCAGTTTGAACCCTGACCATGCCTGGATACAGCGACCCCGGATTTGACACGCTGGCGCTTCACGCTGGCGCGGTGCCTGACCCTGCCACCGGCGCAAGAGCCGTGCCGATCCACCTCAGCACCTCGTTCGTGTTCCAGAGCAGCGAGCACGCCGCCTCGCTGTTCAACATGGAGCGGTCCGGCCATGTCTACAGCCGCATCAGCAACCCGACCAACGCGGTGTTGGAAGAACGGATTGCCGCGCTGGAGGGCGGCGCTGGCGCGATCGCCACGGCCAGCGGCCAGGCCGCGCTGCACCTGGCCATCGCGACGATTGCCGGTGCCGGCCACCACATCGTGGCCAGCAGCGCGCTCTATGGTGGATCGCACAACCTGCTGCACTACACGCTGCGTCGATTCGGCATCGAAACCACCTTCGTCCAGCCCGGTGACATTGACGGCTGGCGCGCCGCGATCCGGCCCGAGACCCGGTTGCTGTTCGGCGAGACTCTGGGCAACCCGGGGCTGGAGGTGCTCGACATCCCGACTGTGTCAGCGGTCGCCCACGACGCCGGCCTGCCGCTGCTGGTGGACTCGACCTTCACACCGCCTTGGCTGCTCAAACCACTGGACCACGGCGCGGACCTGGTCATGCACTCGGCCACCAAGTTCTTGTCAGGCCACGGCACGGTGGTCGGCGGCCTGCTGGTCGACGGCGGTGTGTTCGATTGGGACGCGGCACACCAGCGCTCGGGCCGTTTTGCCGAACTGGCCGAGCCCTACGAGGGCTTTCACGGCATGGTGTTCACCGAGGAGAGCACGGTCGGCGCGTTCTTGCTGCGCGCGCGCCGCGAAGGACTGCGTGACTTCGGCGCCTGTATGAGCCCGCACAGCGCCTGGCTGATCCTGCAAGGCATAGAAACCTTGCCGCTGCGCATGGCGCGCCACATCGAGAACTCGCGCAAGGTCGTGGGCTTCCTGGCTGCGCACCCGATGGTTGCCCGGGTCGGCTACCCCGAGCTCGAATCCCACCCCAGCCATGCACTGGCCAAGGTGCTGCTGCCGCGAGGCGCAGGCGCGGTGTTCAGCTTCGACCTGAAAGGCTCCAGAGCCCAAGGCGTGGCCTTCATCGAGGCGCTGAAGATCTTCTCGCACCTGGCCAATGTCGGCGATTGCCGCTCGCTGGTGATCCACCCGGCATCGACCACCCATTTCCGGATGGACGATGCCGCGCTGGCGCGTGCCGGCATCAGCGCCGGGACGATTCGGCTGTCGATTGGACTGGAAGACGCCGATGATTTGATCGACGACCTCAAGCGCGCGCTCAAGGCAGCGGAGAAGTCGGCATGAATCTGATCGTCAACGCGGCGAGCGGCCCACTGCCGGCTTACGTCTACACCGGCGGCAAACCCTTAGACCCGACGCTGCCCTGCGTCGTGTTCTGCCACGGTGCACTGCACGATCACAGCGTCTGGACGCTGCTGGCTCGCTGGTGCGCCCACCACGGCCACAGCGTGCTGGCGATCGATCTGCCAGGCCACGGCCGCAGCCCCGGACCGATGCCGGATTCGGTGGAAGCGTCGGCTGACTGGCTGCTGGCCCTGTTGGCGGCGGCCGGCGTTCGCAGCCAGGCCACGCTGGTGGGCCACAGCATGGGCTCACTGATTGCGCTGGAGGCCGCTGCACGGGCGCCCGACTTGGTTCAGCGCTTGGTGATGGTGGGCACGGCCTACCCCATGAAGGTTTCGCAAGCCTTGCTCGACACCGCGCGCGACGCGCCGCTCAAGGCCATCGACATGGTCAACGCGTTCTCGATCAGCACCCTCGCCGCGAAGCCCTCGTTCCCAGGCCCAGGCATGTGGTTGCACGGCAGCAACCGGGCGCTGATGCGCCGCGTGCTGGCGGGACCGAATGCCGAGGGCTGCGCGATCAACTTGTTCCACCATGACTTCAGTGTCTGCGACCGCTACGCCAACGCATTGGCGGCAGCGGCCCAGGTTCGGTGTCCGGTGACGATGGTGCTGGGCGCGCAGGACCAGATGACACCGCCGCGCAGTACGCGCGAAATCGCCGCCGCGCTCAAAGCCAGCATCGTGACGCTGAACTCGGGCCATTCACTGCCCGCCGAAGACCCAGAGGGCCTGCTGGCGGCTCTGGCCCAAGCCCTGAGTTGACGCCCGGCTGGGTTGGTCGACCCTGGGTCATCGGCTCGGTAGCTGACCCACGCCAGGCATTGAATCAAACGCGTTGCCGCAGCATGACAAGCCTTGAACGCGCTGCGGCACAATCCCTGCCACCATGAGCCTGGTCTTCCCGCACACCTTCATTCCTTGGTTTAGGGCCGTCGCGCCCTATATCCACGCCTACCGTGGCAAGACATTCGTCGTCGGCATGGCAGGCGAGTTGATTGCCGCCGGCAAGCTCAATGCTTTTGTCCAGGACTTGGCGATCCTGCATGCGATGGGTATCAAATTGGTGTTGGTACACGGATTTCGACCGCAAGTCGATGAACAACTCGCGGCCAAAGGTCATAGCTCGCGCTACAGCCACGGTATACGAATCACCGACGCGATAACACTTGACTGCGCGCAAGAGGCCGCCGGCCAATTGCGCTTCGAGATCGAGGCTGCTTTCTCACAGGGTTTGCCCAACACCCCGATGGCCAATGCCACGGTGCGGGTGGTATCGGGAAATTTCCTCACCGCGCGTCCCGTGGGTATCGTCGATGGTGTCGACTTCATCCACTCGGGCTTGGTACGGCGGGTCGATTCGGCAACGATACGGCGTGCCATCGATATCGGCGCGCTGGTGTTGCTCAGCCCTTTTGGATTTTCTCCCACTGGCGAGGCCTTCAATCTGCGAATGGAGGAGGTCGCCACCGCCACCGCCATCGCTTTGCAGGCCGACAAACTGCTTTTCATGACCGAGACTGCCGGCATCCGTGAAGATCCCGACAACCTCGAGAGCGAGATCGACACCGAACTCGCGCTGGCAGATGCCCGCCGTTTGCTCGGCACTTTGCAAGCCCCGGTCGCCCCCAGCGATCTGGGCTTTTACCTGCAGCATTGCGTCAAGGCCTGCGAAGGCGGCGTGGAGCGCTCACACATCCTGCCGTTCGCGGTCGACGGCGCGATATTGCAAGAAATCTTCACCCACGACGGCATCGGCACCATGGTGGTCGATGAAAAACTCGAGCGCCTGCACGAAGCCACGGCCGACGACGTCGGCGGCATCCTGCAGCTGATCGAGCCCTTCGAGCGGGACGGCACATTGGTGCGGCGCGAACGGACCGAGATCGAGCGCGACATTGCCAATTACACCGTGATCTCCCACGACGGCGTGATCTTCGGCTGCGCTGCGCTGTACGCCTACCCTGAATCGCGCACCGGCGAAATGGCGGCGCTGACGGTCTCGCCCGCAGTCCAGGGCGAGGGTGACGGCGAACGCATCCTCAAAAGGGTCGAGCAGCGCGCCAAGGCGCAAGGGCTGGACAGTATCTTCGTGCTCACCACCCGCACCATGCACTGGTTCATCAAACGCGGCTTCGCGCAAGTCGACCCTGATTGGCTGCCCGAAGCTCGCAAACGCAAGTACAACTGGGACCGGCGCTCGCAGGTTCTGGTCAAGAAACTGGGCTGAAGCCCCAACGCTAGAAGTCCAAACCGCCAAGGAGAATCAACATGGCCCGCACCGTGCAATGCGTCTATCTGAAGAAAGAGGCCGATGGTCTCGATTTCGTCCCCTACCCAGGCGAGTTGGGCAAGCGACTCTATGCCAACGTCAGCAAGGAAGCCTGGGCGCTCTGGCTCAAGCACCAGACCATGCTCGTCAACGAAAACCGCCTCAACCTTGCAGACCAGCGCGCGCGCCAGTATCTGGCCAGGCAGATGGAACGCTACTTCTTTGGCGAAGGCGTGGATCAACCAGCCGGTTACGTGCCACCTGCAGCCTGAACCGCAAAGTGCTCAATCGTGATATCAGGGTTATCCGAAAAAATTCTCGTGGCAGCGTTTCTGAAAATTGCGGTACACTAACGCAGTCATCAATTTCAACGGAGTCCTAATATGTCCACACTGCAAGATCTGCTGTCGCAACGCGCTGAAATCGAAAAACGCATCGCCGATGTTCAGCGTGAAGCACGCTCCGAGGCTATCGGCCGGGTCAAGACCATGATGGCAGAGTTTGGCCTGAGCGCTGCCGATATCGCTGGAAAGTCCGTCAGCGGCCGCGCTGCGGGCGTGGTCAAACCCACGGGCAAGGTTGCCGCGAAATACCGCAATGCCGCCACTGGTGATACCTGGACCGGCCGCGGCCTGCAGCCCAAGTGGCTCAAGGCAGCCCTGGCAACGGGTGCAAAGATCTCTGATTTCACGATCTGACCATGACCTGATTCGGCAGCATTGCTGAGTCCTGACGGCCCGGGTGATACCGGGCCGTTGTCATTTCGGGCGCCAGCATCTCGCGCTTGGATAGACTGCCGGGGTGCTGCCTCAAGGATTTGTCCAGGATCTGCTGTCCCGTGTCGACGTCGTCGAGGTCGTGGGGCGCCATGTCGAACTGAAAAAGGCCGGCATCAACCACAAGGGTCTGTGCCCCTTCCACGGCGAAAAGTCGCCCAGCTTTATCGTCAGCCCTTCGCGCCAGACCTACCACTGCTTTGGCTGTGGGGTTCACGGCGACGCCATCCGATTCTTGACCGAACACCACGGCATGGGATTCATGGACGCGGTGCGCGACCTGGCTCAGCAAGTCGGGCTGACCGTGCCAGAGCGCCAAGACAGCCCCGAAGACCGAGCCCGCGCCGACGCCGAAAAGTCCCAGCGCGCCACGCTCAGCGAAGTACTGGCCAAAGCCGGCGAACATTACCGCAGCGCGCTCAAGGCCAGTCCCCGCGCAGTGGCCTATCTGAAAAAGCGCGGCCTGACCGGCGCCGTCGCAGCCCGCTTCGGTATGGGCTATGCACCCGAGGGCTGGCGCACGCTGGCGGGGGTGTTTCCGCGCTACGACGACCCGCTGCTCAGCGAATGCGGCTTGGTGATCGTCAACGGAGACGAAGGCGAGGAGCAAAAACGCTACGACCGCTTCCGCGACCGGATCATGTTCCCGATCCGCTCGGTGCGCGGGGAAGTCATCGGCTTCGGCGGCCGGGTGCTCGATGTCGGCGAGCCCAAGTACCTCAATTCGCCTGAAACGCCGGTCTTCCACAAAGGGCAAGAACTCTACGGCCTGTTCGAAGCCCGCCAGGGGCTTCGCGCCAAGGGCTACGCACTGGTCGTCGAAGGCTATATGGACGTGGTGGCGCTGGCCCAGTGGGGTTATCCCAACGCGGTGGCCACGCTGGGGACGGCGTGTACCGCAGAGCATGTGGCCAAGCTGTTCCGCTTCACCGAGTCGGTGATCTTCAGCTTCGACGGCGACGCCGCCGGACGCCGCGCAGCTGGACGCGCGCTCGAGGCGGCCCTGCCTCACGCCAGCGACCTGCGCAGCGTCCGCTTCCTGTTCCTGCCAGCCGAACACGACCCCGATTCCTTCATCCGCGAACAAGGACCCGAGGCTTTCGAGCGCGAAGTGGCCCAGGCCGTGCCGCTGTCGACCCAGCTGATTGCGCAGGCTGGCGCTGACTGCGATCTGGCGACCCCTGAGGGTCGCTCGAGAATGCTCACGCAGGCCGGCCCCTTGGTCGAATTGCTGCCCGACGGACTGCTGCGCGAGCAACTGGTGCAAGCATTGGCCAAGTTGGGTGGGATCGCGGTCGAAGTGCTCCAAGCCCATTGGGCCAAACGAGGCAAGCCGCGCGCCGGGCCCGATGCCGCTGGCCCGGCCCATGCGTCAGACCGAGGCGACCGCGCCGACGATGCCGACCCGAGGGACTACCAAGACCGGGGCAGCAATGGGTGGCGCAACAATCGCCAGGCCCATGGGCGGCTTCGCCTGCACCCCATGGGGGGCCGGCGCCTGCCGCCCCAGGCCGCCACTTTGCTTGACCGCACAGCCTGGCTGCTGGCTCGCCATGCCGCGGTGTGGCTTGACCTGCCTGGCGAGTCGCATGATTTTCTGATCGCCCAGCCCGCACCCTACAACCAGTTTTTTGCCGGCTTGGAGCGCGTGCTGCACGAACACGGCGCCGTCACGATGGCCGCGCTGCTCGGCGAGTTGCGCGGCAGTCAAACCGGGGCAGCTGAGGATGGTGAGCTGGACCAGGCCAAGCTGCGTGAGCTGCTGGACCGGTTGGCCGGCTACCACGAAGTCGAAGACGAGGAGTCGCCCGCATTGCTGGTCGAGGCCGTGCTGCGCCGACTGCACCAGCGAGCGGTGGCCGACGAACTGCAGTGGCTGATCGAATCTGGTGAGCTGTCTGAAGCGGCCACCGAACGCCGAAACGCCTTGTTCGCACTGACGGCCGAGCTCAAGAAGAATTTGTCACCGGCATCGTCGCACGGCCGCTGAGCGTTGAGGTCGGCGCAACTGGGCCGCCGGGAGTGGGCCTCGCCTCAGGACCTCAGCCCTTTGCTGGACGCGTCGAATCTAGGTCAGCCGCGCTGGCCGAGCGTCACATTTTCACGATTAAACTGGCTTGCATGACGAGCATTGCCGAACGGACAGTTTTGTTCGCCGACCTGCGGGGCAGCACAGCGCTCTATGGCAGCCTGGGCAACGCTGAAGCCACATCGGTGGTGACGCACACTGTCAATGCACTGGCACGGGCGGTGCCGGCTTGCGGCGGCGAACTGGTCAAGACCCTGGGCGACGGCTTGATGGCGGTGTTCGACAGCTCGGCCGATGGCTTGCAGTCGGCACAGCAGATGCATGAAGAGCTCGACCGCCTGGTCAGTCGGGGTCGTGAGCATGGCGCCTCTGCCGGTCTGCGTAGCTTGCGCTTGCAAGTGGCGCTGGCACGTGGCGAGGTGGTCGAGATGGCAGGAGATTGCTTCGGCGACGCGGTCAACGTCGCTGCACGCCTGATAGACCACGCGAGCGACAACGAAACACTGGTCACCGACGAAGTGCTGGCAGGCCTGTCGATGGTGCTCAGACCCCGCTTTCGCTCGCTCGACTGGATGCACTTGCGCGGCCGCGCTGCGCCGGTCCATGTACACGTGCTGGGTCGCCGTCGCGCTGTCGATGCGGTCGCCACCCAGTTCGGCGAGGTGGCCAGAACCATGGAGCCCGAATCGGTTCGACTGGTCTGGCTCGACAGCAAGGAAGTTTTTGACGGTGCCCACATGCCCGTCATGCTGGGCCGCAGCCGACAGGCCAATTTTCGAGTCGACGATGGCCGTGTTTCACGCTCGCACGCTAGGCTGGACTGGCAGGGCGGGGCCTTTCAGCTCACCGATCTGAGCTACAACGGCACCTATGTTCGGTTCGGCAACGCCGTGGAAACCATCACGCTGCGACGCCGTCAATGCACGCTCCATGGCTCGGGTTGGATCGGCCTGGGCGGCTCGCCCAGCGATCCCACGGCGCCCAGTATTCGCTTCGAACTGCTGTCGTTCGGCGACACCCTGCCTATGCGGCCTTGACCGGTCCGCTCCAAGCACGACTGCGCCCGGCGTGCATCCACACCCAGCGCGCATCGTCGACAATCGTCCCCGATGAGCTTCGCCCCCGAACCCCCTTACGCCCACGGCAATGCCGAACGCAGCGCCGTGCTGCTGGTCAACCTGGGCACACCCGAGGCGCCCACTGCTGCTGCGCTTCGACGCTACCTCGGGCAATTCCTGTGGGACCGGCGCGTCGTCGAGATCCCGCGACCACTGTGGTGGCTGATCCTGCACGGCGTGATCCTGCGGCTGAGGCCGGCCAAATCAGCGGCCAAATACGCCTCGATCTGGACTGACGCCGGCTCGCCGCTGCTGACCTGGACCGCCGCGCAGGCCGCGCGCTTGCAAGATTTGCTGCAGGCACGCGGCCACGAACTCGTTGTTCGCCACGCGATGCGCTACGGCGAGCCAGCAGTCGCCCGCACGCTGGACGAGCTCAAAGCCGCCGGCGTGACAAGACTGCTGGTGTTGCCGCTCTACCCGCAATTTGCCGCTGCCACCACGGCGAGCAGCATCGACGCAGTCGCCCAATGGGCGCTGCGGGTGCGCCGCGTGCCCGAACTGCGTTTCATCAACCATTACCACGACGATCCCGGCTACATCGCGGCACTCGCCCACAGCGTGCGAACCCATTGGGCCAAGCAAGGCCGCGGCCAGAAGCTGGTGATGAGCTTCCACGGCGTGCCGGCACGCAGCCTGGCGCTGGGTGACCCCTACCACTGCGAATGCCACAAGACGGCCCGCCTGCTGGCCGAGGCGCTGGCGCTGACGCCTGAAGACTACATCGTGACCTTCCAGAGCCGTCTGGGGCGGGCCAAGTGGCTAGAGCCCTACACCGAGCCCAGCGTCAAGCGACTGGCGGGCGAAGGCATCAAACACCTCGACGCGATCTGCCCGGGCTTCGCAGCGGACAACCTTGAGACGCTCGAGGAGATCGCGATCGAGGCCCGGGACGCTTTCATCGCGGCCGGTGGCGAGAAATTCAATTTCATCGCCTGCCTCAACGACTCGCCAGACTGGATCGCGGCGCTCGGCGACTTGGCCGAACGCCACTTGCAAGGGTGGCCGACCCGCGTGGCAGCAGATCCTGAGGCCTTGGCGAAACAACGCCAACGAGCGCTGGCGCTGGGTGCCTCAGATTGAGCTTGCGACCGGGTTTGGACCACACCATCGGCTGAACTGATGACCAAGAGCACGAAAAACTTGCCCGTGGCGGCAGCTGCGGCGATGAGGCTCGACAAGTGGCTCTGGGCAGCCCGCTTCTACAAGACCCGTTCGCTGGCCACCGAAGAAATCGACAAAGGCCGCATCAACGTCAACGCCCAACAAGCCAAGCCCTCGCGCGACCTGAGGATAGGCGACACCGTGGTGATGCGCCAAGGGCCGGTGCAACGCACCATCGTGGTCATGGGCTTGAGCATGGTTAGAGGGCCGGCGCCACAGGCCCAGGCGCTGTACGAGGAAACCGCTGACAGCATTCAAGACCGGACCCGGGCCGCTGAAGCCCGACGCTTGGCGGCGGAGCCGGCGCTGTCGATCGAGCAGGGTCGACCGACCAAACGCGATCGGCGTGACATCGAGCGCACCCAGCACGACTGGCAGCGCTGGAGCGCGTCGGTCGACGACAGTTGAAGTCGCATCGTCGCTGCTGGCGTCGAGCACCGCGCCCGCGCCAACGACCAATATCGGCGTCAGACCCAGCACCAGCGCCGAAATACCCCTCTTGAACCACGGGATTGGGCCCCCATATCGAGATTGACTGTGTTCAACCCCTTCAGAAAAGCCCGAAAAGCCCCCGACATGACGACGCCGGAGAACCACCCCACCGTGCCACATTCAGCCGATCAAACCGCCAACCCCTCAGAGCCAGGGATTGAAATTCCGACCCTCAGTGCCGAGCAAATCCTGACGCAACGATTGGCTGAGTTGGAGGCCAAGCACGCTGAGGTTTCTGATGCCTATCTGCGGGCCAAGGCCGAGGCCGAGAACACCCGCCGCCGCGCAGATGAAGACATCAGCAAGGCCCGCAAGTTCGCGATCGAATCCTTTGCCGAGAGCCTGCTACCGGTCAAGGACAGCCTGGAGGCCGCCATCGCGATGCCCGAGGCCAAGGTCGAGCAAGTGCTTGAAGGCGTTCACGCCACCTTGCGCCAACTGGGCGCTGCGCTAGACCGCAACAAGGTGCTGCAGATCGCACCGCCAGCTGGTACCAAGTTCGATCCGCACCAGCATCAGGCCATCAGCGTCGTGCCAGCCGATCAGGATGCCAATACCGTCGTGGCCGTGCTGCAAAAAGGCTACCTGATCGCCGACCGGGTGCTGCGGCCCGCGCTGGTCACGGTGGCCGCGCCCAAGTGACCTGAAGCAAACGCCGGCCCGCCGTGCGAACCGCGGCCTTGAAAGTCACTGGCCGGCCCGCATCTCAAACAACAGCAAACATCCTCTACTGGAGCATCACATGGGCAGAATCATCGGCATCGACCTGGGCACCACCAATTCTTGCGTGGCGATCATGGAAGGCAACACCACCAAGGTGATCGAAAACAGCGAAGGTGCCCGCACCACGCCATCGATCATCGCCTACCAGGAAGATGGTGAAGTGCTGGTCGGCGCGTCTGCCAAGCGCCAGGCCGTGACGAACCCGCGCAACACGCTGTACGCCGTCAAGCGCCTGATCGGTCGCAAATTCTCCGAAAAGGAAGTGCAGAAAGACATCAACCTGATGCCTTACACCATCGCCGCCGCCGACAACGGCGATGCCTGGGTGGAGGTTCGGGGCAAGAAGATCGCGCCGCCTCAAGTCAGCGCCGAAGTGCTGCGCAAGATGAAGAAGACCGCCGAGGACTACCTGGGCGAAGAAGTGACCGAGGCCGTGATCACGGTGCCGGCCTATTTCAACGACAGCCAGCGCCAAGCGACCAAGGATGCCGGCCGTATCGCTGGTCTGGATGTCAAGCGCATCATCAACGAGCCCACCGCTGCGGCCTTGGCCTTTGGTCTGGACAAGCACACCACCGGCGACCGCAAGATCGCGGTGTTCGACTTGGGCGGCGGCACCTTCGACATCTCGATCATCGAGATCGCCGACGTCGACGGTGAAAAGCAATTCGAGGTGCTGTCGACCAACGGCGACACCTTCCTGGGTGGCGAGGACTTCGACCAGCGCTTGATCGACTACATCGTCGCCGAGTTCAAGAAGGAACAAGGCGTCGACCTGACCAAGGACGTGCTGGCACTGCAGCGCCTGAAAGAAGCCGCCGAGAAGGCAAAGATCGAGCTGTCGAGCAACACCCAGACCGATGTCAACCTGCCGTACATCACGGCCGACGCCAACGGCCCGCGCCACCTCAACATCAAGCTCACCCGCGCCAAACTCGAGTCCTTGGTCGATGAGTTGATCGAGCGCACGATGGAGCCTTGCCGGGTCGCGATCAAAGACGCTGGCGTCAAGGTCAGTGACATCGACGACGTGATCCTGGTCGGCGGCATGAGCCGCATGCCCAAGGTGCAGGAGAAGGTCAAGGAGTTCTTCGGCAAGGAACCGCGCAAGGATGTCAACCCTGATGAAGCGGTTGCGGTCGGTGCGGCGATCCAGGGCCAGGTGCTGGGCGGCGAGCGCAAGGACGTGCTGCTGCTTGACGTCACCCCGCTGAGCCTGGGCATCGAGACGCTGGGCGGCGTGATGACGAAGATGATCAAGAAGAATACGACGATCCCGACCAAATTCGCCCAGACTTTCTCGACTGCCGACGACAACCAGCCGGCGGTGACGATCAAGGTCTATCAGGGCGAGCGCGAGTTGGCCGTGGGCAACAAGAGCCTGGGCGAATTCAACCTCGAAGGCATCCCGCCGTCGCCGCGTGGTTTGCCGCAGATCGAGGTCACTTTCGACATCGACGCCAACGGCATCCTGCACGTCGGCGCCAAGGACAAGGCCACCGGCAAGGAAAACAAGATCACCATCAAGGCGAACTCGGGTTTGACCGAAGACGAGATCCAGAAGATGGTCAAGGACGCCGAGCTCAACGCGGCCGAAGACGCCAAGAAGGTTGAGCTGGTTCAGGCCCGCAACCAAGCCGACGGCATGATCCACTCGGTGCGCAAGAGCTTGGGCGAGTTCGGCGACAAGCTCGACGCTGGCGAGAAAGAAAAGATCGAAGAAGCGCTGAAAGAGGCTGAAGAAGCGCTCAAGAGCGATGACAAGGCCACGATCGACGCCAAGACCGAGGCCTTGATGACGGTGAGTCAGAAGCTGGGCGAGAAGATGTATGCCGAGCAAGCCGCTGCTGCGGCCGGGGCTGCGGGCGGCCCGGCGGGCGCTGAATCACCGGCAGGCGCAGCGCCGAAAGCTGCGGCCGACGACAATGTGGTCGACGCCGAATTCAAGGAAGTCAAGAAGTGATATGGGTCGCAGCCCTTGGGGCTGCGCCTGCATTTCGCCGCGTTCGGGGTGACAGTCCATGGTCTGTCCCTCAACGCGGCGGTTTCGTTTTCCAAGTCTGAGATTGATCCATGGCCAAGCGCGATTTCTACGACATCCTCGGCGTGCCCAAGAACGCCGCCGACGACGACATCAAAAAGGCCTACCGCAAGCTGGCCATGAAGCACCACCCTGACCGCAACCAGGGTGAAGGCGACGACACGAAGAAGTCCGAAGAGAAGTTCAAGGAGGCCAAAGAGGCTTACGAGATGCTTTCGGACCCGAAGAAGCGCGCGGCCTACGACCAGCATGGCCACGCCGGCGTCGACCCGAACCGGGGCGGGCCAGGTGCCGAAGGCATGGGCGGTTTCGCGGAGGCCTTCGGCGACATCTTCGGCGACATCTTCAACGGCGGCGGCCGGCGTGGCGGCGGCGGCGGGCAACAGGTGTTCCGCGGCGCCGACCTGAGCTACGCGATGGAGATCACCCTCGAAGAAGCCGCGCGCGGCAAGGACGCGCAGATCCGGATCCCGAGCTGGGAGAGTTGCGACACTTGCCATGGCACAGGCGCCAAGCCCGGCACCAGCGCCAAGACCTGCACCACCTGCAACGGCGCTGGCACGGTGCACATGCGTCAGGGTTTTTTCAGCATCCAACAGACCTGCCCGCACTGCCACGGCAGCGGCAAGATCATCCCCGAGCCCTGCACCAGCTGCAACGGTGCCGGCAAGATCAAACGCCAGAAGACGCTCGAGGTCAAGATCCCCGCCGGCATCGGCGAAGGCATGCGGATCCGGTCGGCCGGCAACGGTGAACCTGGCACCAACGGTGGCCCGGCGGGGGATCTCTACATCGAGATCCGCGTCAAAGACCACGACATCTTCGAACGCGACGGCGACGACCTGCACTGCACCGTGCCGGTGTCGTTCACAACCGTAGCGCTAGGCGGGTCGATCGAAGTACCCACGCTGGCCGGCAAGGCCGAGATCGAGCTGCCCGAAGGCACCCAGCACGGCAAGACCTTCAGGCTGCGCGGCAAGGGCATCAAGGGCCTGCGCTCGAGTTATCCCGGCGACCTCTACGCCCATGTCTCGGTGGAAACACCAGTCAAGCTCACCGAGCACCAGCGCAAGCTGCTCAAGGAACTGGATGAGGCGCTGAAGAAAGGCGGCGAGAAGCATTCGCCCAATGCCAAGAGCTGGACCGACAGGGTCAAGGACTTGTTCAAATAGTCACAAGGCCAGCCTCAACACCCAACGCAACCAGGACCTCAAATGACCCGACTTCCCTTGCTCACCAACGAACAGGTCGGCACGACCGACCTGGTGGCCTCGATCCGCAAGCGCCGCGGCGGCGAGTTGACGGACCTCGACCGCTTGCTGCTGCACAGCCCGGCGTTTGCCACCGGTTGGGGCGAGTTGATGGGCCGGGTTCGTGGTGCGCTCGATATGCCACCGCTGCTGCGCGAGTTGGCGATGTGCGGTGTCGCGGTGCTGACCGGCGCCGAGTTCGAGTTCTACCACCATGCGCCGATCTACCTGGAAGCCGGTGGCAGCCCGGAGCAGTTGGCCGCGCTGCGCCGCTTGGGCGAAGACAACGCAGTGGCCGCCGATCCCTTGTTCGGACCGGACCAGCAGGCCACGCTCGCGCTGGTGGTCGAAATGACGCGCCAGGTCAAGGTCAGCGACGCCACCTTCGCCCGTGCCCGCGCCGTGCTCGGCAGCGACCAGAAGATGTTCGAGCTGGTGGGCGTGATCGCTGCCTACAACATGGTCGCGCGCATCCTGGTGGCGATGCAGCTCGAACCCTGACAGCACCACCACGACGGCGGGTCACTGACCATGGCCATGCGCCTTGGTTTCCAGCTCGGCCCCCGTTTGCTGGGCTGGCTGGCCAGCGCCTCCGGTAACCGCTGGTCCTTCGGTGGCGTGTTGCCTCTGGTGTTGCTGGGCTGGATCGCCGCTCTGGCGTTGACGCCAGCTGACACTGCCAAGCCTGCAGCGCGAAGATCGGCCTGAGCGCACTGCGCCTACACTGCGCGCAGCGCCGGCGACCGCCCCGCATTCATCCGTTCTACCGACCTGACCGGTGCCTCGCACCGCGACCCCATGCTGAGCTGGCTCTTCAAGAAACGCGGCGTCCCTGGCGCGCCGAAAGCGACTCCTGCTGCCGCGCAAGTCCTCCAAAAACCTCAGCCCGCAGGGCCTTCCAAAGCCGAGATCAAGGCCAAACAGATAGCAGCCGACAAAGCCTTGTGGAGCCCCAGACTGGCCTTGGCGCAAGGCGACGATTCTGCGCTGCTGGCAGTGGCGATCGGGTCGCCCTTGCTAGACATCAAGCTCGCCGCGGTAGCGCTGCTGGAAAGTGAAGACTCGCTACGCCAGGCCGAACGCGAATTCCGCAACCACGATCGACGGGTCCACAGTGAGGCCAAACGCCGGTTCGAAGCGGCGGTGGCGCAGCGCGAGTCGCGCGCCAAAGCCGAAACGCTGATCGAGGCGCTGGCGCGATTGACCGACCCACAAGCCGTCGCGCTCAACCACCTGGCCGCAATCGACCGCGACTGGACAGCATTGGACGCCAGGCGTTTGCAGGCCGATCAGCTGACCCGCTTCAACGAACTGCGCCAGAGCCTGGAAGCCGCGATGCATGCCAGCGCCGAACAGCAACAGCGCCTGCAGCGCTGGACTGCCGACGCCAACCGTGCGCTGACCGATTTGCGCCATGCCTGCGTCCAGGCAGCGGCCACCGGCATGGCGGACGACACTCGCCAAGCCTGCCAAGCCGCCCAAGCGGTGCGTGACCTGGCCCCCGAGTCACCGTCCGCCGCTTTGCTGGAGCAGACCCTGGCAGCGGCACTGCACACCGCAGCGCTGCTGGCGGCCCGACTGGCATGGCTCGCCGAGCTTGACCAGCCGCCAAGCCAGGCGGAGGGCCAGTCACCGACCGATAGCTCGGCCCCGCTGGACGAGACAGCAAACCCGACGCAGCTTGCCAACACCGGACCGGAGGCCCAGACGCCGGCGCAGCAATGGCAGGCCATGCCGGCCTTGGCCGATGGCGATCTGGCCCGCTCGCTGAACCAGCGTTTCGAGCAGTGGTTGCTCGCGCAGCAACCCGAGCCGGCTCGCGCTGCCAAGCCTGCCACCGTCAACAAGCCCGCTCCGATACCTGACGACAGGCTGAAGGCATTGCAAGCCTTGCTGCTGCAGGCCGAGACCGCGCTGGCCGACGGTGAAACGGAGGCGATGCAACAAGCGCTGCAAGCCGCCGACGCGGCGTTGGCGGCGATGCCCGGCGTGCATCTCGGGGACGCACTGCGCGCGCGGCGCCAAGCCTTGCACGCCGAGCGTTCAAGGCTGATGGACTGGCAACGATGGGGTGGCGCACTGGCCCGCGAGGGTTTGGTCGCTGAAGCCGAAGGCCTGGCCAGGCTGACGATGGCGGCCGCAGGCGATCGGGCGATCGGCGCTGAAAACACCCTGCCCTCTGATCCCAGCGGTCCACCGTCGATCGCCTCGACCGAAGCCCTCCCCGAAGCGACGGCCCCAGGCGAGGCGGCAGTTGATGCAAGCGATGCGCCAGTCGCAGCCTTGTCACCGCGGGTCGCCAGCGACACGGGCACCCGGTTGAACTTGAAAGCCCATGGTGATGCGATCCATGCGTTGCGCCTGCGCTGGAAGGAGCTCGACCGCCTAGGCGCAGCCGCCCATCAGCCGCTGTGGCAGCGCTTCGACGCGGCGCTTGAGGCTGCATACCAGCCCGTTGCCATCCAGCGCGCCGCTTTGCAGGCCGCGCGCGAAGAAAACTTGTCGGCCCGCCAGGCTTTGCTGGCGACGCTGCAGGCACTGCCCGATGTGTCAGCCGATGACGGTATTGATTGGAAGGAGCCGCTGCGCGCGCTGGACCGCTTCCACCAAGCCTGGCGCCAGCTCGGCCCGGTAGAACACACGGTGCCACCGGCTGCGCGGGCAGCGCTCTTGCAAGCCATGCGCGACCAGCTGGCGCGCATCGAACTGCCGCTTCAGCAAGCCCGTCAGGCCGCCGAGGCCGTGCGCGAAGACTTGATCGCACGCGCCCAATCCTTGGCGCAAGAGCTTGTCGCCAACCCTGATGTGCGCGACGCCAGCCAACGCCTGCGCGAATTGCAAGCGCATTGGCAGCAGCATGCGCGCGCGCTGCCGCTGGCGCGCAGTGTCGAAAACGCACTCTGGACCCGCTTCAAATCGGCCTGCGACGCGGTGTTCGCACAGCGCGAAGCGGCTTTCAACGCCCGCGACGCTGAACTGGCCGCCCGGCTGGCGCAGCGCCAAGCGCTGCTGGAGCGCCTGTCGGGCATCCATCACGAGACCGAAGCCGACGCCGGCCGCACCTTGGCCGAGGTCGACCGCGCTTGGCGCCAGGCTGCCGAATTGCCACCCGCTTCGGCCCATGGGCTGGAGGCACGCTTTCGCGACGCCCGTGCGCTGGCCGTGCAGCGCCTGGTCGAACTGGGCCGCGATCGCTGGCAAGCCGAATGCGACAGCTTGGCCGCAAAGATCGCGCTGTGCGAGCAGCGCGAGTCAGGCGCCACCGACGACCCAGCCCAGCGCTGGGCCGTCATCGGTGTCTTGCCAGCGGTCTGGGAGCAAGCGATGACCCAGCGCTGGTCGAGCCCGCTGACAGGGCCGGGACCACTGGCCGTGTCAGCGTTCGACGACCTGCTGCTGCAACTGGAGACCGCGCTCGATCTGCCGGCAACGCCCGAGCAGCAGGACGCCAGGCGTCAGCTCAAGCTGCGCACGCTCAAGGACACGCTCGAAGGCCGTGCCGATGCCAGCCATGGACCTCGCAGCGATCTGCTGCTGGCCGCGCTGCGGCAGCGCGGCTTGACGCCGCCCCAGCAGCAGCGTCTGCAGACGCTGATCGCTGCTTTGCGTGGCGCCACGCCCGGATTTCTGCTGCCTGACAGCGCACGGCGAAGCTGAACCGCGCGACGACGAACAGCCAGCCCGGCGGATTCATCGACCGCGCCAAGCCGCTTGGCGATCAGCTGCCGGAGACCAGTTCGGCGATGCGACCCACGTCGTCGCCAGTCATCCGGCTGTGGATGGGCAGGCACAGAATCTGGTCAGCGATGCGATGCGCCTGTACCAAGGCCTGCGGTCGAGCCGAGGGCAGATGCCGATACGCGGGCATCTGAGAGATCAGCGGCCAGAAGTAGCGCCTCGCGCCAACACCTTGTTCGCGCAAACAGTGCATCAATGCGTCGCGGCTGGTACGGTGATGCGGCTCGACCAGGATCGGGAAATAAGCATGGTTGGCCTGAACGTCGGCCGAGCATGGCAGGCAGCGGATGCCTTCGATACCGGCCAGTGCGAGTCGGTAGGTTCGGTCGACGGCAGATCGGCGCGAGATCACGGCGTCCAGGCTTCGGAGTTGCAACAGGCCGAGCGCGGCGCTGAACTCGTTCATCTTGCCGTTGAGGCCGGGTTCGCCGAAGGTCGATTCGTCGACGATGCCGTGATTCTTCAGACGATCCAGTCGCTGCTTGAGCAGCGGATCGCGGCAGACGATCGCACCGCCCTCAAAGGTCTGGAAGACCTTGGTCGCGTGAAAGCTGACCACCGACAGGTCGCCATGCGCCAACAGGCTGCCGCCCGCTTGGCGAACGCCAAAGGCATGGGCTGCGTCGTAGACCAAGGGCAGGCTATGGCGTTGCGCCAAGTCGGCGAACGCAGCCGTGTCACAAGGCGTGCCAAAGCAATGCACCGGCAACAGCGAAACAGTGTCTGGCGTGATCAGCGCCTCGGCGTGGACCGGGCACAGGTTGAGCGACACCGGATCGATGTCGGCAAACACGGGTGTGAAGCCTGCCCAGTCGATCGCATTGGCTGTTGCAACGAATGAAAAAGGCGTCGTGATGATCTCGCCGCGCCGGCCAAGGGTTCGCAACGCAGCCATCAACGCTGTGCTGGCGTTGTTGTACAGGCTGAGTTGGTCGACGCCCAGATAGCCGCGCAGCGAGGCCTCGAAGGCCAGGTGCTGCGGTCCGTTGTTGCTGAGATGGCCGCCGGCCCAGATCTGCTGCAGCAGCGGCAACAATTCGGCCAGCGGCGGCAGTTCGGGATCGCCGAGCCGGATGCCGGCGCCGGGCGCCATCAGGTTGAGGTCAGCAGGCAGCACAGTCTCGGACAGAAGGTTCAATGGGACGTCAGACGCAGCGGCATTCACCAACGCTTCAGCACAAGCTTACCCGGTTCGGTCGCTCGTGCGCCGGATGGCTCGCGGCCGACGGCCATGCGCCTCAAATCGCCAGACTCTCCTCCCAGTAATCAAACCCACCGCTGCCAACCCGCTGCAAGCCCGAAATCATCGGTTGCATCGACTTGGCGCCCAGCAGGTAGGCGCCGGTCAGTCGACCTGTCGGACCCGCAGATTGGCTAGACAACAACTCGTTGTCGATCGATGACAGCCCTGGCAGCGTCAACGCCAGGTCCAGCCCGGCTCCTGCATGGTCGAGGTACTCGTCGGCCTGGCTGCGCAGCGACGAGATACCCATCGACGGGGCCGAGCCCAGCCCACCGGCCTTGGGCGTCAGTGCGCTGAGCCAGGCCGCCAGATCGGCCGAATTGACCGTGCTGGCCTGCAACACTGCGGGCGCAGCAGTCCCGCGCGGGGTCAGTCCGGTAGTCACCACCAACTGCTGGCGAACCGTCGCGTCATCGACCAGCGTGAACATCGAACTGCCGTTGGCACCGCCGTCGCGCAACACGATGCCCCGCGCAGCATCGACATTGACCCTCGCCGCGTCGACCTCGACCACCGCAGACTGCGAGCCGGCCTGGTAGAGCGGCCCGTTGCCGCGCATCACGACCTCGGCCGCACGCACGTTGACAGCGTTATCGGCATCGGCATCGCGGATCACACCAGCCGAGCTGCTGAGACTGACCGTTCCCGAAACCGTTGCCGAACGCACATCGAGCGTGGCCACGGCGAGGTCCGCCCTGGCCTGCAAGCTGATGTTGGCACCTCCCGTGGTCAGCGAAGATCCAGCCGCCATGTCGATACCCCCCGACGCGTCGATCGTCAGGCTGTGAGCGACAGGCAGCACCAGACTCTGGCCGGAGACCGCGATATCGCGGCCGAACACCGACAGCGAACCCGCGACCACATGCGACAGAGTCGCGCTGTTGAGTGTCACCGGGCCGGCGTTGGCCGCAGCATGACCATCGGCCGCCACCGTGCCGATCATCACCTGCGCAAAGCCCTGCAGCTTGTCCAGCAACTCCGGGCTCAGGTTCAGCGCGCCCGCCGCATTGCTCGCGCCGACCGAAATCGCACCGCCCTGGGTCGCAGTCGTCAAGCTGGCGTTGGCAGCGCCAGACCCTTGCACCAGGCCCAGCAACTGCAGCGCGTTGGCCGAGATCACCAGGTCGCCATCCTGACCCAAAGTCACCCCGTGCAACACCACCTGCGACGCGCCCACGATGTGCAGCGTCCCGCCGTCGAGCAGCACCAGCGCGTCGAAGCTGACCTTGCCGCTGGCCTGGACGTACAGCTCACCCGCCACATGCACCGACTGCTGGAAGCTGACGTTGACCGCGTCCTCGATGTGCAAGCTGCTCAGCGCCGCGCTGGCGCCGATCGCACCGTCGAACTCCACGTTGCCGCCATTGCCGTCGATCACCAACGCATCCACAGCCAGCGCCGTGCCCGTCTGCGCATTGACCGCTCGGCGCAACACGATGTCGCCGCCGGCAGCGCCTTTCTGGTTCGCCACGATGCGCAGCGTGCCGTCGATCTTGAGCGCGTCGTCGACATTCACCCCGGCGTCCACCAGCAAGCGGGCGTTGGTGGCGTGGGTCGTGCTGCCCGAACCCAGGATCGTCAACGAGGCCGCACTGAATTCGCCTTGCAAGACAATCTCGCTACCCGCACCACGGGCGTCGAGCAGCACCGGGTCGGCAAAGCGCACTGGCTGCTCGTTGGCCACGATGAAGATCCCCTGGTCGGGCGCCAGGCCACTGCCAAAGACGATGGTCTTGAAACCCGGCATCAGCTTGGCCAGTTCGCTCTGCCCGAGGAACATCGAATCAGGGTAGACCGTCGGCAGAGACTCGTCGCCGATCGCAATGTCACGCGTCGGGTCGAAGGGCCGGAAACTCAGCGTCGCGCCCACACTGCTGACCGGCGCGCTGATGTTGATCGTGTTGCCGACCAGGTTCAAGTCCTTGCCCTGGGCGTCCAGAGGCTGCGTGATGTCCGTGCCGCCGGTCTCCGACGACAGTCCGGTCTGGCCCTGGGTGTAGACCTTGTCGATCTTGATGTCACCCAACGCATGCACCGTGACCTGCCCACTGCCTGACGCAATGCCAGCGCCCCCGCCGGCCGAGACAATCGAACTGCTGGCACCGCCCGCATCGAGCGTGACCGCGCCGCTCCCGTCAGCACGCACCGCCAGTCCATCGCCGTTGCCGCCATCGGTCAGCGTGATGCTGCCGTTGATGGTACGCAGCACGATGGCGCCGTTGTTGCCGGTCGCCAGATCGGATTGCGGCGCACTCTTGAACCATGCGCTGCTGCCGTCGGCGTTCAAGCCCTTCACGCTCACCGTGACCGCGCCCACTGTCACCGAGTCCAACTCAGCCAGGTACAGGCCCGTCGCGCCGGATCCGCCGCTGTAGGCGCTCAACAAGTCCACCGCGGTGCGCAGGAACTGGTGTGCCGTACCGATGGACCCACCGGCTTCCAGCCTGAGCGTGTTCGCGCCGACGTTGAGCTCGCCGCCGGCCAGGCTCAAGATCGAGCCCGCGTCGGCCACCAGGCTGACCTCTCGGGCGGTCACCAGACCCAGCGTCAGGTCGGTCGCTGCACTCAGCCGCAGGCTGCTGCCCAAGGCGCCGACCTTGGCACCGCCGGCCATCGTCAGCGCGCCGCCATGCGCATCGATCGAAATCGTGCCGGGCGCAGCCGTCTTGAGATCGGCAGCAGCGCCGAGAACCACGGCATCGGCGGCCCGGATCATCAAGTCGCCCGAGCCCGATGTCATCGAGGTCTGCACGCTGACCGAACCTGATCCACCCAAGCCTGCCTCAAGCGAGACCTTGCCGCCGCCCTGCGCGGCGACAACAACCGCAGAGCTGCCAAGCGCACCCTCAGACAGGACCAGCGAACCTCCAGCACGCAACACGATGCTGCCACCGGCCAAGGTGTGCACGCCAGACAGCAGCGAATCGCCCTGGGTCGACGACTGGGCCGTACCGTCGGGCTTGACGCGATTGACCAGCAGCACTGCCGTCTGGCCCACCTCCAGCGCCGTCGCATCACTGAGGTGCAAGCCGCCCGAATCGGTCGTCGCGCTGAGCGACTGCACTTCGGTGTTGATGAAATCTTGACTGCTGCCTATGCCGTTCCCAGCGCCCAACGCGCTCAACTGCAGCTGGTTTGCATAGACATCGACGATGCCGACGGAGGCCGCGTCCGCATGACCCAGGATCGACCCGGCACGGCTGCCCAAGCTCACCGACCCCCAACTGCCCTGCGCCGCAGCCAGGCGCGCATCGACCAGGCCCAGCTTGATGTCGCCCACCGCCGCGAAGCGCATGTTGCCGCCCAGGCTGGCGGTGCTCGTGCCCTCACCCATCGTGATCACCGCGCCGGCCTGTACGTCGATGGTCTTGCTCGCCGCAGCGATGTTGGCGTTTTGCAGCAGACTGCGGCCCGCGTCCAGACTGATGCTGCCGCCACTGCTCGTCAGGTTCGCGGCCAGCAAGATGTCACCCTCGGCACCACCTGCGGCGAGCAGCAAGTTGCCCGCAGCACTTACCGCTGCGGTGGCCAAGCTGTTGATCGCGCCGGCAGCGGTCACCAGGACCAGGTTGCCGTCGGACAACAAGCCTGACGGCAAAGCGTCCGGACTCAAGTCCACCGCAGCCAATCCGTCTGCGCCGACCCGGTTCACTGCCACCGGCACGGTCTGGCCCAGCGTCAGCGCCGTCGACTCCATCAAGTACAGCCCACCCGATCCCGCTGCGCCATTGACACGAGAAGCTTCCGTCTCGAGGGCATTGTTGGGCTCGCCGACGCTGCCGGCCGCTGCGCTGAAACGAAGCTCGGCGGCGTAGAAATCGACCCGGCCCACCACGGTCTCGCCAGCGTTGTCCAGGATAGAACCCGCAAGGCTGAACACGCCCAAGCTTCCCCAGGTGGCCTGGTCTGTGATGGTCCCGTTGACTCGGTCTGCCACAGAGCGCGCGTCCAGTACGCCAACCGTGATATCGGCTGCCGCAGCAGCCATCAAATTGCCGCCCGCGGTGACGACCACCGCACCGTCGGCCATCGTGATCGCACGAGCAGCCAACAGATCAATGGTTTTGCCCGCCGAGCCAGCCATGATGTCGGCGTTCTGCAGCAGGTCGCGGCCCGCGCTCAGGCTGATGTTGCCGCCGCTGCTCGTCAGCGCCGCACCCAGCGTGATGTCGCTGCTCGCGCCGCCCACCTTGACCAATGCGTTACCCGCCACCGTCACCGCGCCAGTGGACAAGGTCGTGATCGATCCAGCCAGGCTCACCAGCGCCAAATTGCCGCCCGACACCAGGTCGGACTGCGCCGCGTCGCCGGTCGCCGCGCTGCCTGCATCCGATGCCACCCGGTTCACCGCCACCGCAGCGGTTTGACCCAGCGTCAGCGCGGTCGACTCGGTCAGGAACAGGCCTCCCGCACCCGCTGCGCCGCTCAGACGAGCGGCTTCAAGTTCCAGCGCATTGCTGCCAACGCCGATGCCCATGGCCGACGCGCTCAGCCGCAATTCGTTTGCGTACAGGTCGACCGTGTTCGCCACCGCCTCGAGCGCGTTGTCGAGCATCGAGCCAGCACTGCTGAGCACGCTCACCGCGCCCCAATTGCCTTGGTCCACCACCCCAGCACCACTTCGACCCGCCGCCGTGCGCGCATCCACCAGACCCAGCGTGATGTCGCCCACCGCCTCCAGGCGGATCTTGCCGCCATCGCTTTGCACCACCGCGCCATCCGCCATCACGATCGCCGCGCCTGCCGCCAGGTCTATCGTCGCCACCACGCCTGTCGTGCTGACATCGCTTTCCGCCGCCAGCGTCAAGCTGCCGCCAGCCAGCAGGCTCAGCGACCCGCCACCGGCTTGCAGCGCAGCGTTCAGCGTCAGCTCACCCGCTGTGGCCTGCAGGCGCACAGGGCCGCTGCCGACGGTCATGCCCGCCGATGCTGCCGTGCCGGCGTTGACCACCACCGCGCCAGTTGCGCTGACCAGCACCACCGCACCTGCGCCGGTGGCTATAAGGTCCTCCTGCGCCGCTTGGCTCGTCGCTGCCGACGTGCCATTGCTCGCCACCCGCGGCACATTGACCGTCAGCGTGTCGACCGTCACGCCATCGCTCTCGGCGATGAACAGCCCGCCCGCGCCCGCGTTGGCAGTCAAGGTCGCCACCGTCGTCTCGACCGCGTTGCCACCCACCCCGATCGCGTTGCCAGCCCGCAAGATCAATCCCGCCGCCGTGACGTCGACCTCGTTATCGCCCGCGGCGTCACCATCGCTGATATTGCCCGCCGTTCCCGCCACAACGATCACCTTGCCCAGTCCTGCGGCCAAGGTCTCTAGCGTCAGGTTGCCCGACGCGCGCAACGAGATGTTGCCGTCGGTCGTGGCGATGCCGCTCACCGCGTCGGCCATCACGATGCCGCCACCGGCCACCAGGTCGACGCTTGTTGCGCCCAGCGCCGTCAACACATCGGCGTTGAGCTCGATGTCACTGGCTGCGTCCAAGCTGACGTGACCTCGCGCAGCAACTGCACCGGCCGCAGCGACACCGGTGGTGCGCAGGTCGGCGTTGATCACCAACCTGGCGCCCGCGCCCGCAGCCTTCAACAACACATTGCCCGCAGCCTGGACGCCGAGCGTGCCGGCATCGGCATCGCCCTCGTTGACCGTCAGCGTGCCTGCCAGCGTCTGCAGCACCAGGTTGCCTGACGACACCGCATCCGACAGCATGGGGTCGGAAGTGCTGACCAGTTGCGCGCCCAAGGTCCTCAAACCCAGCACACGCTGGACGCTGATGGCGTCGAGTTGGTCGACGATCAGCGCGTCGGTTTCGGTGATGAACAGTCCGCCAGTTCCCGTGCCGGCCACCACCGCCGCCAACCTGGCGACCGTCGTCTGCAGCGGCGCCGTGCCGGTACCTGCACCGTCACCATTGGCCACACCCGTGGTCACGATGCGCAGCGCGACAGCGCTGATGTCGATGTCGGTGCTGCCCGAATCGGTCAACTTGCTCGCACTCAGGCTGACGCTGGCGCCGCTGATGATTGCCCCTATCGTCATCGCACCGGCGGCCACATAGCGGATGTTGCCCGGCGCATTGGCTGTCGCACCGTCTGCCATCGCCACTGCACCGCCGGCCTGCACGTCAATCGTGCCACCGCTGGTCAGCAGCTTGCCGGCCGACGCCTGGGCGATGTCGCCTTGCGCGAACAGCGAGATCCAGCCACTGCCGGCATCGACCGGTGCGTTCAGGCTGATCGCACCTGCGGCGGTGATAGGCGTCGCGGTGGCGTTCCAAGCCGCCGACAGCAGGATCGAGCCCATGCCAGTGGCCTGGACCGCTTGGTCGACCACCATCGCGCCGGCGCCGGTCCTGCCGGTGCTCAGGATGATCGACCCACCCGACAGAGCGCTCAAGCCGCTGAGCGCGGTGGTGCCGAAGCGGCTGTCGGCGGCCAAACCGGCCGCCGACACGCGCTTGACCGTCAACTCGGCCACGGTGCCAACCGTCACACCGTCGGCTTCGGCGATGAAGATGCCACCGGCATCGGACCTGGCGCTCAGCGTCGCCACCTTGGTCGTGATCGACGCAGCGGCCGGGCCGATGCCCGCGCCCGCCTCCATCCTCAAGCTGCCAGCGCTGACATTGACCAGGCCGCCGGCGTCGGTGATTGCGCTGGCGCGAATGCTGACGGCGCCGGTGCCGGCGCTGAGTTGTCCCAAGGCCACGTTGCCGGCCGTCTCGATGCGCTGCGCACTGTTGTTGGTGAGCAAGCTGGCGGTGCTGGCCATGGTCACGCCGGCGAAGCCGGCGCTGAGGTCCAGCGTCTGTCCCGCCGCGCTCACGGCGACCGCCGAGTTGGCTTGCACCATCAAGGCATTGGCCGCCAGCAGGCTGATGCTGCCGCTGGTCGAACCGATGTTGGCGTACACGCCGATCGAACCAGCCGGCGCCTGCAGCAGCAGGTGACCGCTGCCCGATGTCGTCGCGGTCGACGCCACCGGACCACTGACCAGCAGGTCGCCCGCGGTCACCGTCAGCGCCATCGACCCGGCGCCTGCGGCCGCACCCGCCAGCGTGACTGTGTTGAGGATCAGCGCGCTCTCTTCGATCAGGTAGAGGCCGCCGCCACTGGTGTCGCTGGCCGTCAGTGACACGATGCGCGTGCGCAGCGCACCGCTGGTACCCGTGGCCGCACCGGTGCCTATGCCGGTCGAGGCGCCCAAGCTGGTGCTGCCACCGATCAGGTTGGGCGTGTCGCCTGTCAGCCAGTCGATGATCGCGCCGCCGCTCGTCGTCGCGCCAAGACTGCCGCCGACCTCGACCTGGCTGAGCTTGATGTCGCCACCCGCCACCAGGCTGGCGCTGCCGGCCTGCAGCGAGACGATGTGCTTGCCATCGGTCATCGTGATCGCGCCACCGGCAATCAGCGACACCGTGCCGCCGCTGGTGCCCGACGAAATGCCCGAGCCCGAGCTGATGTGGCCGCCCAGCGTGATCGCGCCGCTGGTCGCGGTCAGCGACACCGGGCTTGCAGAACTGTCCAGCAAGTCGATATTGGCCGCGGTGGTGATCGCGCGGCCAGCGCTCAGCGTCAGCGGGCCCGCGTTGCTGAGCCCCTGGTTGATCAACAAGTCCTTGCCTGTGCCACCGGCCGTCAGCGTGACCGCGCCCGAGCCTGCGGTCGTCACGCCAAAGCCAGGGCTGGCGACCGACAACACGGTGACACTGCCACCAGCGGTGACCAAGGACAGGGATTCGCTGCCGGTCGACCCCTGGGCCAGACGAAACACATCGACATCGCCGGTGATCACGCTGCTGGCAAACAGCGCGGAGCCACGCGCCACATTGACACCGACGAGCAGACTGCCAGAAGTCAGGTTGGTCACGTCGACCGTGTTGGTCTCGACCGACCCGAGCGCAACGCCAGTCACCGCTCTGACGGTCAGCTTCAACGCTCGGGTCGCTTCGGCCGCGAGTCCGTCAACGTTGTCGTCGACCTCGCGCACCGAGCCGGTGGCGGAGTACAGCGTCAGCTCCTGCGCCTCGGTCTCGTTGCGGATTTCGATGTTGCTGTAGGCATCAAGCCTCAACATTGCCGCCGATGCGGTACTCAAGGTGCTGGTGGGGTCAACAGCGTCGACCACGGTGATAGAACCACCGTACAGCGTCGCGCTGTCCAGGAACAAAGGGTTGGCGCTGCGGCTCCCGAGTTGCAAGGCGCCGGCCGTCGATGCGGCGTGACCGCTGCTGTTGACACCGATGACGAAAGCGCTGAAACCATCGGCGAAAGCACTCATTTCGGCCGCATCGACATCGAGCACGCCGGTCGTCGCCGAGCCAGGCACCAAGCCAATCGCGATGGGCAGGGTCGGCGTGGTCGGCAGCAGCGTGACAAGGCCCTGGCCCTGCATCAGCGACTCGGTGATCTGCAACTCGATTTCGTCGGCCTGAAGCCAGATCTCGCCCTTGCTGCTGTCGCTGGCCACACCCGTCAGCGTCACGCTGCTGGTCGCCGGAAATGACACCAGCGTGGCCCCCCGAACGATCAAATCCCCACCGGCACTGATCTTCACCGCCTTCAAAAACGTGACCGTGCCGCTGGCATTGATGACGAGGTTGCCATCGATGGTCACTTCACCGCCGAAGGTCACATCGTGCACTGTGGCGGGCGTGCCGACGGCCTCTGCGCCGATCACCAGATCAGCGCCGCCACCGGTCAGCGTGACGTCCTGGTTGAACACCACATTGCCGCTGGCATTGACGATGCGCAGGTCGCCCGACATGGCCACCGACTGGACGAACAACACCGATGCGGCAGTCGTGACCGTGATCCCGTTGAGCAAGTCCGTGGTACCGGCCTCGCCCTCGGTCTGGCCTGCCGCGACCCTGCCGTTGAAGCTCAGGTTGCCGCCGGCAGACAGGGTCAGCGTGTCGGCCACGGTTGTGGTCGCGGGATCGCCACCGACGAAGTTCTTCTGCCCGGACGCCAGGTCTGCCGTGGGCGTGCCGATCACGATATTGCCGACAGCCGTGATGGCGCGCGCGCCGCTGATCCTGGCCGAATCGTTGAGCGTGTAGGCGCCTGCGTTGGCGGTGGAGTCGGCACTGATGGTCGTCGTGTGACCCGACCCGAAGATCGTGATCTCAGGCGCGGTCAGGTCGGTGGCCTGGTGCACCTCGCCGCCCGCACCGTTCGAATACAGCACCAGGCTGTGGTCCAGGTTCAGCCCGGTGTTGCCGGCGGTGCTGAGGTAGATCGGATTCGCGCCGCCATCGACACCGATGACCGTTCGGCCCAAGCTGTCCTGGATCGCGCCCAGGGCCTGCGGATCGATCACCCGTGCGCCGCTCGCAGCACTGCCCATGCCCAGGGCGTCGCCAAGCACGATTGCAGTGCTCGCATCGACAGACCGGAACGCAGCGACCTCTAAGGTCTCCATCCCGCGCAAGGTCTGCGCACCCAGGCCCAGAGAGTTCTCCAAGAACCCGGCTCGGCCGGCACTGCGCGCCAGGTCGAAGGTCGCCGCATCGACGGCGAAGTCGCTGGCCAGCATGACAGTCGACTCGGTCACCGGCTCGGCGACAAATCGAGGCGTCAAGCCGACCGGCGCCAACGAATCTGGCAGCACCGGCAGATGCGCCAGGCCGTCGGCGTCGTAAGCCGCCAACAGCGCATGGTCCAGGTCCGGGTTCGGCAGCAGCAGGGCCTGCACGACACCAACCAAGGGGTCGGCTGACAGCAGCAAGCGCGGCTCCATCGGTTCAAGCCGATACGCGCCACGCACCAGCGAAGACAATCGACGAAAGCTGTTCTTGGCGTTGCGCACAGGGTGATTCCCAATCAGGGGTGGACTGCCAAACGACCAAAACCGCCCGACAATGAATCGTTCTGACAGGGTGCCAGAAACAGACCACGAAAAACTGACAGCTTCTTGCCAGTAACGATTCGATCGTTTTTGACCTGTTGCCGCAGCAAAGGCTCAGCGCCTGACGACGCGCCCCGGGTTGCCGATCAGCGTGCTGTCGGCAGGCAAAGACTTCAAGCAGGCCGCACCGGGCGCGAGCACGCAGCGCGACCCGATCGACAGCCCTGGCGCCGTCACGCTGTTGGCGCCGAGCAGCACATCCTCGCCGACGGTGACATGACCACCCACCCAGGCGCCAGGCAGCACGATGCTGTTGTTGCCCAGCCGACTGTCGTGGCCGATCACCGCGTTGTGCATCAGCAGCACGTCGCGGCCAATCGTCGTCATCGCGCCGACATTGACATGGGTGGCGATCACGCAGCCAGGCGCTAGCGTGGCGGCCTTCGACACTGTCGCCGAAGCCGACACCAACGCGCTGGCGGGCAGCAAGCCGGCGGCGGCTGCCGCCAACTGCATCGCGCGCCGGCGCGGCAGATCCAGAAAACCCGACACATAGTGGGTTGCCTGGGCACAGGCTGCCGCCCAGTCGGTGATCACCGGCAGGCCGAAAAAAGAGCCAGCGGCAAACTGCGGGTCGACGTAGACAGCGCAAAACAGCTCGGCGCCTGCGAGCTCGACGATGTCGCGCGCCAGCGCACCGGCGCCGATCAGCAGCCGCCGCTCGGCCAGCGGCACCGGCCACAACAGCGACTTGGGATGGAAGAGCGCGGTCTCAGCCATGGTCAACACGCTTTGGCCGCAGGCGTCACGCCGCTCGGCCCACCGCTGCAGTACAGCGCTACCGGAGCCTGCCCAGCCACCCAGCGCGACCACATCGCCTCCAAGGCCTGCTCGAACCCATGCGCCACCTGTTGCTCGCGCAGCAAGGGCAGCGCAGCGATGCGGCCGCGCATGCCAGCTCTCAACGCGGCCAGTTCGTCGATGCGTGTCGACCAATGCTGGGCCATCTCGACCAACTGCTGCGTGCTGTCGGCGATGAAGCCTGACAAACCGGTGTGGTGCAACACCGCTGCGCTCTGGCGCCCGGGCATCGTGGCGCCAGCCAGTGTCAGCACCGGCACACCCATCCACAAGGCGATCGCGGTGGTCGTGCCACCTGAGAAAGTGCAAGCGTCGAGCACCAGGTCCACCTCGTGGTGCAGCGCCAGAAAATCGGCCAACGGCAAGCGCGGCCTGAAACTGAGCCGGGCCGGATCGACGCCGCCAGCGGCGATCCGGGTGCGAATCGAGCTGGCCAACGCCGCGTCGTCGCAATGCCCGATCACCAAGGTCGACTCCGGCACCGCACGCAACACATCGGCCCACAGCCGCAAGGTGTTGTCGCCCAGCTTGGCCACTCGATGGAAACTACCGAACACCAGCCGCCCGCTGACCAAAGCAGGCAATGGCTTGACCGCAGGCGCTTCGATCGGCGGCTCGAAAGTGACTGCTGCGGGCAGACGAACCAATTTCTCGACAAACTGCTCGTCGCAAGCCCCGGACGGCGCCATCACCTCGTCGGTGAGGAAGTAGTCCATCGCCGAAAGCCCGGTGGTGCAGGGGTAACCGATCCAGCTGGCCTGGATCGGTGCAGCGCGGCGTGCGAACACACCCAGCCGATTGCCAGCGGTGTGTCCCGACAAGTCGATCAACAGGTCGATGGCATCGGCACGGATGCGCTCGGTCAGCGCCTCGTCGCTCAGGCCGTGCACATCGGTCCAACGCTGGCACAGCGGGCGCAGAGACTGCGTGACCGCATCGGCAGGCATCGCGTCGTTGGCGTAGACATGGATCTCAAAGCGCCAGCGGTCGAGGTGTCGCCAGACTGGGTTGATGAAATAGGCCAGCGCGTGGTCGCGCAGGTCAGCCGACACGAAGCCTATGCGCAAGCGCGCCTTGCCGGGCTCGCGCAGTGCCGCGAAAGTCGGCGCTTCGGCCTCATGCTCGAAGGCCAAGCCTTGCTCGCGGTGTCGCGCATAGAGCGCGTCGGCCGACAGCTCTTCAAGGTGGGTCAGCGAAAACAGCAGGTTGCTGCGGGCGCTGACCAGCGCCTGGTCGAGTTCGATCGCTCGTCGAAAACAGCCTCCCGCCGCCTCGAGCTGGCCTGATCGCTTGAGCGCAGCCCCCAGGTTGTTGTGGTGCGACGCGACATCGGGCTCGAGCTCGATGGCCCGGCGCAACGCCGGCTCGGCGTCGCGCGGACGGCGCAGCATCAGCCACATCTGGCCCACCTCGCCAAGGGTCTGGCCATCGGGACTGCAGTCCACCGTGCGCTGCAAGCGCTCGATCGCCAGGTCCGGTCGACCGCCCAGCAGCGCCAGCCTGGCGAGTTCGAACCAGACCTGTCCCTGGCGCGGATCGCGCGCCAGCAACTGCCGGCCCAGCGCCTCGGCATCGGCAAAGCGGCTCGCGGCTGACAGGGCTCGCAACTGCGCCAACGGGGCATCGGCCCAACCCTGCGGCAAAGGCATCAAATCAGACATGAGATTGGCAAAACCCTGATGAAATCAAGCACAAAGATAACAAAGTCGGCCAGCGCGATATCGGCCTGGCGAGCGAGGCCATCAAATCACCAGACTCTCCTCCCAGTAATCAAAGCTGTCAGCACCAACGGGCTGCAGACCCGAGCTGCACGGCTGCAGCGCCTTGGCGCCGAGCAAGTAAGCCTTGGCCAATCGGTCAGCGAGACCGTAGGACTGGGGCAACAGCATGTCCGAAGCGCTGAGCGAAATGCCCGAGACAGTCATCGCCGCGTCATAGCCCAGATGGTCGAGATAGTCAGCCGTATTGCCGTGCACAGGCACCGCAGCAGACAGCACCGATTGCGAGAATTTTGCCGCCCCCAGCAGGCCAGCGCCACGCTGCAAGGCCGACAACCAGGTGGCGAACTCACTCGCATTCGAAGTCATTTGCTGGATCGCGGTGGGCGTCGAGGTTTCGCGCAGCGCTGGACCTTTGACGACGAGTTCCTGGCGCACCGTCGAGCCGTCGACCATGTTGAACACCGAAGATCCATCTGCGCCGCCGTCGCGCATCACCACGCCATGGCCCGCATCCACGTTCACACGCTGGGCATCCACCTCAATCACTGCGGCCTGCGAACCCGCCTGGTGGAGCGGGCCATCGCCGCGCATCACCACCGCGCCAGCATAGATGTTGACGCTGCTGTCGAGGTCGGCATCGCTGATAACACCCGACTGGCTGCTGAGTGTGACCGTGCCGCTGCGGTCGCTTGCGCGCAGGTCCAGCGTAGTCACCGCAACATTGCCACGGGCCTGCAGTGTCAGATCGACTCCCGGCGCCCTCAGCCCGGACCCGGCATTCATCGTGATGCTGCCCGCTGCATCGAGCCCAACAAACGCGCTCTGATGCAGCGTCGAGACCGAGCCGCTGAGCTCGATGTTGCCGCCGAACACCGCCAGCGAACCCGCGACCACATGCGACAGCGCCGCGCTGTTGAGTGTCACCGGGCCGGCGTTGACCGCAGCGTGGCCATCGGCCGCCACCGTGCCGATCATCACCTGCGCAAAGCCCTGCAGCTTGTCCAGCAACTCCGGGCTCAGGTTCAACGCGCCCGCCGCATTGCTCGCGCCGACCGAAATCGCACCGCCCTGGGTCGCAGTCGTCAAGCTGGCGTTGGCAGCGCCAGACCCCTGCACCACGCCCAGCAACTGCAGCGCGTTGGCCGAGATCACCAGGTCGCCATCCTGGCCCAAGGTCACCCCGTGCAACACCACCTGCGACGCGCCCACGATGTGCAGCGTCCCGCCGTCGAGCAGCACCAGATCGTCAAAGCTGACCTTGCCGCTGGCCTGGACGTACAGCTCACCCGCCACATGCACCGACTGCTGGAAGCTGACGTTGAGCGCATCCTCGATGTGCAAGCTGCTCAGCGCCGCGATGGCGCCGATCGCCCCGTCGAACTCCACGTTGCCGCCATTGCCGTCGATCACCAACGCGTCAACGGCCAGCGCCGTGCCCGTCTGCGCATTGACTGCCCGACGCAACACGATGTCGCCGCCGGCAGCGCCCTTCTGGTTCGCCACGATGCGCAGCGTGCCGTCGATCTTGAGCGCGTCGTCGACATTCACCCCGGCGTCCACCAGCAAGCGGGCGTTGGTGGCATGGGTCGTGCTGCCCGAACCCAGGATCGTCAACGAGGCCGCGCTGAGCTCGCCTTGCAAGACGATCGCGCTGCCCGCACCACGGGCGTCGAGCAGCACCGGGTCGGCAAAGCGCACCGGCTGCTCGTCGGCCACGATGAAGATCCCCTGGTCGGGCGCCAGGCCACTGCCAAAGACGATGGTCTTGAAACCCGGCATCAGCTTGACCAGATCGCTCTGCCCGAGGAACATCGAATCAGGGTAGACCGTCGGCAGAGACTCGTCGCCGATCGCAATGTCACGCGTCGGATCGAAGGGCCGGAAACTCAGCGTCGCACCCACACTGCTGACCGGCGCGTTGATGTTGATCGTGTTGCCGATCAGGTTCAAGTCCTTGCCCTGGGCGTCCAGCGGCTGCATGATGTCCGTGCCGCCGGTCTCCGACGACAGTCCGGTCTGGCCCTGGGTATAGACCTTGTCGACCTTGATGTCACCCAGCGCATGCACCGTGATCTGGCCGCTGCCCGATGCAATGCCAGCGCCTCCGCCGGTCGAGACAACCGAACTGCTGGCACCGCCCACATCGATCGAGACCTCGCCGCTGCCGTCAGCACGCACCGCCAGACCATCGCCGTTGCCGCCATCGGTCAGCGTGATGCTGCCGTTGACGGTGCGCAGCACGATGTTGCCGTTGCCTGATGTGATCAGATCGGACTGAGCCACGCCGACCCGCGAAATACCGGCGCCGCCCACGTCCACGCGCTCCACCGTGACTTGCACCACGCCCAAGGTCAGCGCATCGCTCTCGAGCAGGTTGATGCCCCCCGAGCCGGCGCGTGCGCTGAGCACGCCGACCGTGGTCTCGATCGCATTGGCGCCCAAGCCCAGCGTCCCGATGCCCAAGGCTGCAGACAGCTTCAGACCACCTGCCACCACATCGACCTGGCTGTCACCGCCGTCCAGCACCGATCCCGCCGTGGCGCTGAGCTCGACATTGCCGCTGGTGCTGACACCGCCCAGCGTCACGCTCTGCGCCGCGATGAGCGAGATGTTGCCGCTGCCTGAAGCGATCAGGCTGCGGTCAGCCTGGGTGATGCTGCCCATGCCGGCGACGATCTGGACCGTGCCGGTCGCCGCCGCGCGGAGGTCGGCTTGGTCGGCAAAGATCACCGACCGACCGGCGAGCACGCTGAGCGCGCCGCCGCCGCTGACGATGTCGGCGTTGACCAGGATGTCGGTCGCCGCGTTGATCGTCTGAACCAGCACCCTGCCCGTGCCATCGGCACGGATCGCGACATGGGCCTCGCCCGCTGTGCCATCGGCCAGCGTGAGCTTGCCATTGGTGGTGCGCAACACGATGCTGCCGTTGCCCGTCGTGATCAGGTCGGACTGTGTCGTGCCTGCGCGTTCGCTGGTGCTCGCGTCTGCACTGACCCGCTGCACCGTGACCTGCACGTCGCCCAGCGTCAGCGCATCGCTCTCAAGCAGATTGATGCCGCCAGATCCGGCATGAGCGCTGAGCGTGGCCAGCGTCGTTTCGATCGCGTTGGCACCCACACCGGTTGAGCCAACACCCGAGCCCGCGACCAGCTTCAAGCTACCGGCCACCACATCGACCAGGCTGTCGCCACCGTCGAGTATCGAACCCGCAGTTGCGGTGATCTCGACCTTGCCGGCCGTGCTCACACCGCCCAGCGTCACGTCTTGCGCAGCGAGCAGCGCGATGTTGCCGCCGCCCGCGGTGATCAGGCTGTTGTCAGCCTGGACGATGCTGCCGCTGCCCGCGACGACGTCCACCGTCGCGCCGCTGCCCGCACGCAGGTCAGCCAGCGCAGCGAAGACCACGCTTCGCCCGGCCATAACGCTGACAGCAGCCTTGTCGACAACGATGTCGGCGTTGACGAGGATGTCGGCCGCTGCGTCGATCGCCTCGATCAACACCTTGCCGCTGCCGTTGGCATTGACGGCCTTGCCGTCGGTGTTGCCGTCATTCAGCGTGATGCTGCCCTTGCTCGTGCGCAGCACGATGTTGCCGCTGTTGGCAGTCACCAGGTCGAACTGGCTCAGGCCGATCTGCGCGCTGACACCCGCGTCTGCGCCGACCTTCTGCACCGTGACCTGCACCGCACCCACTGTCAGTGCGTCGCTCTCGAGCAGGTTGATGCCGAGCGCGCCAGCGTTGGCACTGAGCACGCCAACTGCCGTCTCGATCGCATTGGCGCCCAAGCCCAGCGTCCCGATACCCAAGCCTGCGATCAGCTTCAGACCACCTGCCTGCACATCGACATGGCTGTCGCCACCGTCCAGCACCGATCCCGCCGTGGCGCTGACCTCGACATTGCCGCTGGTGCTGACACCGCCCAGCGTCACGTTCTCCGCCGCCATGAGCGAGATGTTGCCGCTGCCCGAGGCGATCAGGCTGCGGTCAGCCTGGGTGATGCTGCCCACGCCGGCGACGATCTGGACCGTGCCGGTCGCCGCCGCGCGGAGGTCGGCTTGGTCGCCGAAGATCACCGACCGACCGGCCAGCACGCTGAGCGCGCCGCCGCCGCTGACGATATCGGCATTGACCAGGACGTCGGTCGCCGCGTTGATCGCCTGGACCAGCACCCTGCCTGTGCCATCGGCGCGGATCGCGACATGGGCCTCACCCGCAGCGCCATCGGCCAGCGAGAGGTTGCCGTTGGTCGTGCGCAGCACGATGCCACCGTTGGCGGTCGTGATCAGGTCGGACTGGGTCACCCCCGCGCGTTCGCTGGTGGCCGCATCCGCGCTCACCTGCTGCACCGTGACCTGCACATCGCCCAAGGTCAGCGCATCGCTGTCGAGCAGGTTGATGCCGCCAGATCCGGCACGCGCGCTGATCGTGCCCACCGTCGTTTCGATCGAGTTGCTCCCACCACCCAGCGAGCCGACACCCGAACCCGCGACCAGCTTCAAGCTGCCAGCCACCACGTCGACCAGGCTGTCGCCGCCGTCGAATACCGAACCCGCAGTCGCGGTGATCTCGACCTTGCCAGCCGTGCTCACCCCGCCCAGCGTCACGCTTTGCGCCGCAAGCAGCGCGATGTTGCCGCCGTCTGCGGTGATCAGGCTGTTGTCGGCCTGGACGATGCTGGCGCTGCCGGCAACGATCTGGATCGTTGCGCCCTTGCCGGCGCGGACGTCGGACGCTGCGCCCAACACCACCCCGCGCCCGGCCAGCACGCTGACCGCGCCGCTGTCGATGACGATGTCGGCGTTGACCAAGACATCGGTCGCCGCCTGGATCGACTCGATCAGCACCCTGCCCGTGCCGTTGACGCTGACGGCACTGCCGTCGCTGTTGCCGTCATTCAGCGTGATGCTGCCGTTGCTCGTTCGCAGCACGATGCTGCCACTGTCGGTGGCCACCAGGTCGGACTGCGCCGCACCGATCAGGTCCACGCCAAGCGCATCCGCACCGACCCGCTGCGCGGTGACCTGCACCGTACCCACAGTCAGCGCGCCGCTGCCCAGCAAGTTGATGCCGAGCGCGCCAGCACTGGCACTGAGCACCGCCGCCGTCACATCGATAGCCTTGGCGCCCAGGCCCAGCGATCCGATGCCCGATCCGGCCACCAGCTTCAGGCTGCCGGCCACCAGGTCGACCAGCGTGTCGCCACTCTCGAAGATCGAGCCAGCGGTCGCGTTGACCTCGACACTGCCGCCGCTGCTGACCCGACCCAGGGTCAGATCCCAGGCCGCATGCAGCAAGATGTTGCCGCTGCCCGACGTGACGAGGCTGTTGCCGGCCAGCGTCAAGCTGCCCGCCGCAGCATCGACGTCGATCGTGCCCATCGCGCCAGTGCGCAGGTCGGCAGCCGAGTTCAGGCGGATTGCACCGCCCGACAACAGGCTCAGCGCACCGTTGCCACTGACGATGTCAGCGTTGGCGACGATGTCATTGCCCACGCCCAAGGTCTGAACCAGCACCTTGCCTGCACCATCGGCGCCTATGGCCGTGCCCGCCACACCCGCCGTGCCGTCATCCAGCGTGATGGCACCACGGGTCGTGCGCAGCACGACGCTGCCGTTGCCGGTCGTCAACAGGTCCGACCGGTTCGCGCCGATGAGTTCGCTGGTGCTCGCATCGGCGCCAACTCTTTGCACCGTGACCTGCACATCACCCACGGTCAGCGCATCGGCCTCAAGCAAGTTGATACCCCCCGAGCCGGCGCGAGCGCTGACCACGGACACCGTGGTCTTGAGCGCCGTCGCGCCCGACCCCAGCGCGCCCACGCTGTTGCCGGCCACCAGACTCAGACCTGCGGCGACCACCTCCGAATCCTCCTCGCCACGGCCCAGGATAGCGCCTGCGGTCGCGCTGACCTCGACCCGGCCCGGCGTCTTGACAACACCGAGCACCACGTCCTGACCAGCCAGCAGGCGCACATTACCGACCGCGTCGATCAGGCTGGTCTTGCTCATCATGATCGACGCGCTCGCGCCGGCTTCGATATCGACCGAGCCCAGCGTCCTCAGTTCGGCGGCTGCGCCCAGCGCGAGCTGGCCGCTGGCCAGCAGCGTCAGGTGACCGGTGCTGCTGCGAACGACAGCATTCAAGCCCAGGCTGCCCGCCGTGCTTTGCAGCAGCAGGTTGCCGCCACCTTGCGCACTCACCGCCCGGTCCACCGTCAGCGCAGCGCTGGCCCTCAACACCACCGAACCGTCGCCGCCCAAGCTGGCAACACCGACCTGCGCCGCACTCACCGGTCCTGCTTGCGCAACGCCACTGGCATCGACCCGGTTCACCGCCAGCGCGGCGCTGCTGCCCACCGTCACCGTGTTGGCCTCGCTGACGAACACGCCACCCAGGGCCGCACTCGCACTGATCAAGTCGACATCGGTCTCGATATGGTTGACGCCTGTGCCGATCGAGCTGCCCGCATCGAGCCTCAGCTCACGCGCATAGACATCGACCGCGCTGTCTGCAACCGCCGCCGGGTTGTCGACGATGGCCGCGCCGGCCAGCAAGCTGACCGAGCCCCAGAGGCCGGCGCTGCTGCGAGCATCGATCTGACCCAGCGTCAGCGTCGTGCGGGCGTCGTAGTGGATGTTGCCGCCTGCCGAGCGCGTGATCGCGCCATCGGCCATCGTGATCGATCCGGTCTGCGCCTGCAGGTCTATCGTCCCCGCGCCTGCGGTCACGATGCTGCCTGTTGCCGACTGCGTGATGCTGCTACTGGCCAGCAGCGTGACCGAGCCGGTGTCCGCATCCAGCGATGCGTTCAGCGCCAGACTGCCCGCCTCCACCTCCACGCGCAGTGAACCACCGCCCACCGCTGCGATCGCCGTTGCCGCACTGGCCGTGCCGCCGTTGACCGTCAGGTCGCCTGCCAGCACCGTCAGCACCAGCGCGCCACCAGCGTTGGTGCGCAAGTCTTCGCCACCGGCCGTCAACGTGGTCGCCGTCCCGTCGACACCCACGCGTTGCAGCGTCGCGCTCACCGCGTCGACCGTCAAAGCGCCGGCCGAGCTGACGAAAGCACCTCCGGCGCTCAGCGCCAAGGTGTTCACCGCCAGGTCGAGCTTGTCGCTGGCGCTGCCGATCGCGCCGCCCGCCTGCATAAACAGTTTGCCGGCAAGCACATCGATGCTGGCATCAGCGTCGACGATGCCGCCCGATGCCACCAGCACCACGGCGCCGGTCGGGTTGCCGATCAAGCGGCCCAATGACAGGTCACCGCCCAAGGCCTGGATTCGGATGTCACGGCCCGCAGTGATCAAGGTCTCGTCAGCGCCGATGCTCATCGTCACCGCAGTGCCCGCTTGCAGGTCCACGGTGCCAGCGGTCGTGATGTCGCCGGCCGACGCCATGACCAGACTCGCGCCGGCGATCACGGTCACATGGCCTGCCGAGGCCCCGGTGCTCAGCGCCTGGTTCACCAGCACCGACCCGGCCGTGCTCTGCAGCAGCAGGTTGGCGCCGGCCGAGACCGACTGGTCCACCGTCAAGCTGCCGCTGGCCATCAACACCACCGCAGCGCCTTGCGCGACCACGCCGGACTGCGGGCCTTCGGACGGGCCACTGAGCGCCATGCCGTTGGCATCCACCCGGTTCACGCCGATCGCATCGCTGCGGCCCACCGTCAACTGATTGGTATCGCTGATGAAGACACCACCGCCAGAAGCGCTGGCGCTGACAACGCCGACATCGGTCTCGAGGTGGTTGGCGCCGCTGCCGATCGCGGTGCCGGCAGCGAGCCTGAGCTGGTTCGCGTACACGTCCACGATGCTGTCGTCCACTGCCACCGTGTTGTCGACAATGGCCGCGCCGGCCACCAGGCTGACCGAGCCCCAGTTGCCGCTGCTGCTGCGGGCGTCGATCTGGCCCAGCGTCAGCGTCGTGTGCGCGTCGTAGCGGATGTTGCCGCCAACCGTCTGCGCCACCGCGCCGTCGGCCATCGTGATCGACCCGGTCAGTGCCTGCACGTCTAGCGTTCCGGTGCCCGCAGTCGCGACGTCGCCAGTCGCGGACTGGGTGATGTTGGCCTTGGCCAGCAAACTCACCGAACCGGTGCCCGCGTCGAGCGAAGAGTTCAACGCCAGGCTGCCCGCCTGAACGTCGAGCAGCACCGAGCCGCTGCCGCCAGCAACCATGCCCGCGTTGGGGCTCGCCGTGCCGCCGTTGACCGTCAGGTCGCCGGTCAGCACCGTCAGCACCAGCGGTCCGCCAGCAGTCGAGCGCAGGTCTTCGCCACCCGCCGTCACCGGCGTCGCCACGCCGTCAACGCCCACACGTTGAAGCGTCGCGACCACCGCGTCCACCGCCAGCCCATGGGCCGAGGTGATGAAGCCACCGCCCGCGCCGGCGCTCAGTGCCAGCGTGTCCACCGAGACCTCGACCTTGTCGCTGCTGCTGCCGACTGCGCCGCCGGCCTGCAAGTACAGCTTGCCGGCGCTGACATCGCTGCCAGCGTCACCGTCGATGATGTTGCCCGATGCGGTCAACACCACGTTGCCGGTCGCGCCGCTGACCAACTGCCCCAGCGCCAAGTCGCCGCCCAGCGCTTGAACCCGGATGTCGCGACCCGCATTGATCACTGCCTCGTCGGTGCCCAGGGTCATCGTCACCGCTGCGCCGGCTTGCAGGTCCACCGTCCCGCCGGTCGTGATGTCGCCCGCAGCGGCCAGCCTCAGGTCCGAAGCTGCGACCAGCGTCACGTTGCCACTGGCGGGCGTTGCCGCCGTGCTCAAGGCCTGGTTCAGCTGGATGCTGCCAAATGTGGACTGCAGCAACAGGTTGCCGCTGCCGCTGGCCTTGACAGCCAGATCGACCGTCAGCGTGCCACCGGCCACCAGCACCACCGAGCCATTGCCCGCCTGAGACACCACGCCCACCTGCGCCACGTCGCTCGGGCCCGTCGTCGCCAGGCCACCCTGGTCGTTGACCCGGTTCACACCGATGGCCATCGTCAGCCCCGCCGACAAGGCATCGGCCTCGCTGACAAAGATGCCGCCGGCAGCAGCACTGAGCGCAGCGCTGAGCGTCACCACCGCAGTCTCGATGTGGTTGCTGCCTTCGCCGATGGTGGTGACAGCGCTGAGTTTGAGCTGGTTGGCGAACACGTCGACCGTGCTGTCGCCGACTGCGGTCGGGTTATCCAGAATCGCCGCGCCGGCGACCAGGCTGACCGAGCCCCAATTCCACGGGATGTCTTGGACCGCACCAGTGCCGTCGCGCAACCTGGCGTCGATCTGGCCCAGCGTCAGGTTTGTGCTCGCTTCGTAGCGGATATTGCCGCCCGAGGTCTGCGACACCGCGCCGTCGGCCATCGTGACCGAACCCGTCACCGCTTTCACGTCGATCGTGCTGACCGCACCGGCCACCGTGAGGTCGCCGGCTGCCGACTGGTTGATGCTTCCCTGGGCCAGCAAAGTCACCGATCCACCCGCCGCGTTGATGCCGGCGTTGACGGCGATGCTGCCCGCCGCAGTGCTCGACACCCGGCTGGCGTTGAGCAGCACGTTGCCGCTGCCGCTCGCGGTGACCGCTTCGCTGACCAGCAGCGCGCCGTCGTGCGTGACGCCGTTGGTCAGCACAATGTTGCCCGTCACCAGCAAGCCAGACTGCAGCGCGTCGGTGATCACCGAGGCGCTCACCACGCCGCCCGCCGTGACGGTCACAGTGCCGTCGGCCCTGACGCGGTTGACCGTCACCGGCAAACCGGCAATCTCCAGGCCGTTGATTTCACTGAGGAACAAGTCACCGGTCACCGGCGCGCTGAGCTTGCCGATGCTGGTCTCGATCACGTTGGCCGCGCTGCCCACGCCCGATGCCGCCTGCAAGCGCAAGCTGTTGGCCTTGACATTGACCGAGACCACCGACCCTGGCCCGTCGTTGTTGTCGCTGATCGCACCGCCCGAGACCACGCTGACCGACCCGCCCAGCGGGCTGGCGCCGGCGTTCAGATAGCCCAGCGCGATATTGCCGACGGCGGCCACACGCAGCGCCGAGTTGCTGGTGGCGATGCTGCCACCGCCGCCCATGGTCACCGTGGTGCCCGCTTGAGCGTCCACCGTCTGGCCAGCGGCCAGGGTCTCGATCTTGGTCGTGGTCGCCGTGCCGATGGCCAGAGCGCCTTGGGCTGACAAGCTGATGCTGCCAGTGCTCGACGACACATTCGATGCCAAGGACATATTGCCCACGGCAGTCGACAGCAGGATATGGCCACCCGCGGTGTTGCCGGCGCCAATCGCCAACAAGCCTGCCCCCTTGGTGACCGTGACCGTGCTGCCCGAAACCGTCGCATCGAAGCTGTCGCTGGCGTCGATCGCTGTCTTGAGCGCAGCGGCGATGCTGGCCATCGTGGCGCCTGTCCCGGCCTTGACGCTGAACGCAGTACCCCCCAGATCGATCGTGTAAGTGCTGCCAAACATCGCCGTCAGCGTGCCGAGGTTGACCGTCCGGGCATCGTCGACCAGCGGTGTCGCGGCCACCGCGTTGATCGCCGAAGCGGCCAGCGCAGCGCCGGTGGCGTTGCTCTTCACCACGCCGGCCACCGTCAGGTCACCCGTGAGCAAGCTGAGCACCAGCGAGCCTGCGGTGGCCGTGTTGCCCGACAGCGTGACGTTGTTCAGCGTCAGGCTGTCGGCCTCGGTGATGAACATGCCGCCGCTGCTGCTGTTGTCACCCGACAGGCTGGCCAGCTCGGTGCGCAGCTTGCCGCCGGTCGTCGCGCCCACCGCGTCGGCAGCGCCTATGCCAGTGGCAGCGTGCAGGTTGGCTGACAAGCCACGCAGGTTCGCGCCGTCGCCGGTCAGGCCGTCGATGATCCCGCCAGCGCTGCTGGTGACCGTGATCGTGGTCTGCACATCGACCAGGCCCAGCGTGATGTCGCCTGCTGCGCTCAGCGTGGCCTGGCCGCCCGAGCCCAGCGAGCTGATGCTCACGCCAACGGCTGCCATCGTGATCGCGTCGGCCGAGACCAGCGTGACCGCGCCGCGCGCAGCGCTGATCGAGCGGTCGACCAGGATGTCCTCGCCGCTGCCTTGCGCCTCGAGCCTGATCGTGCCGCCGCCGAGCACGTTGACGCCCTGGAATCCGGCGGCCACCGTGATCGACCCGCTCTTGGCCAACAGGCTGATGCTTTCAGTGGCGTTGACATTGGCCAGCGACTGGTCCAGCCTGCGCACCTGCACGTCACCGGTGATCACGCTGCTGGAGAACAGGCCCGTGCTGCGCGCCGCGTTGACCACCAGCGTGATGTCGCCGCTGGTGGTGTTGCGCACATCGATCGCGCCAACTTCCAAGGAACCCAAGGCGATGCCGGTGGCCGCCTGCACGGTCAGCAGCGGCGTGCGGATCGCCTCGCCCAGCAGCGGGTCCATCGTGTCGTCGGCCTGGCTGACGCGGCCAGCGGCCGAGTACAGCGTCACGGCCTGGGCCTCGACCTCGTTGCGGACCTCGATGTTGTTGACCGCGTCCAGCGTCAGGGTTTCGCCCGTGGACAAGCGCAGCGTCGTGTTGACGTTGCCAGCGTCGACCACCGTGATCGATCCGCCGTAGATCGAGGCGTCGTCACGGAACAACTCGTCGAGCGCTGCCTTGGCGCTGTCGGCAACCAGCGGTGTGCCGTTGCGTCCGCCTACCAGCACCGCGCCAGCACCCGCCAGCGCGTGACCGTCGCCGCCCACGCGGCCGATGGCGATGCGGCTGAAGCCGTCGGCCAATGTCCCCAGCTCAGCCGTTTCAAGGTTCAGAACACCCTCGGTGGCAGCCCCGGTGGGCGAACCCACGGCGATGTCCAGCGTCGGCGTGGTCGGCAACAGCGTCACCAGGCCCAGGCCGCTGAGCATCGAAGCCCCCATTCGCAGGTCGATTTCATCGGCCTGCAACCAGATGTCGCCGGTGGTCGCCGCGACCGGCGTCAGCGTCAAGGCACTGCCTGTGACGAAGTAGATCTGGCTCGCGCCACGGACGATGAGGTTGCCGCCGTTGCTGATCGTCACGCCTTTGTTGAAGATCACGCGACCGGTGGCGTTGATGACCAGATTGCCATCGACGGTGACCGCTTCGTCGAACACCACGTCGTGCGCCGTCGCTGCAGTGCCGGCCGCCTCGGCGCCGATCACCAGGTCACCACCACCGCCCGACAGTGCAATCGAGCCGTGGAACTCGATGTTGCCGCTGGCGTTGATGCGCAGATCGCCTGCGATCGCGATCGACTTGACGAAATCGACGTCCACTGCGGCAGTGATCGTGATGCCGTTGATCAAGTCGGTGACGCCGATGTCCGGGGTTTCCGCCTGGCCCGCGGCCACCATGCCGTTGAACCGGATGTTGCCGCCCGCGCTGAGCGTCAGCACATCGAGCCCTGCCGTCGGCACGGGCGTGCTCGGATCACCGCCGACGAAGTTCATCTCGCCGGCCGGCAGGTCGGCATCGGGCGTGCCCATCGTGATGTCACCAACCGCCGTGATGCTGCGCTGGCCGCTGACGCGGGCCGAGTCGTTGAGCATGTAGTTGCCGACGCTCGCGACCTGGTTGGCCATGATCGTGGTGGTGTGGCCCGAGCCATAGATCGCGATGTCGGGTGCCAACACATCGGTGCCGACATAGATCTCGCCACCCGCGCCATTGGCGTACAGCACCAGATTGTCCCTGACCTCGATGCCGGTGTTGCCGACCGTGACCAGGTAAATCGGGTTAGCGCCACCCTCCGACCCGACGACGATCTGGCGGAACCCGTCCTGGATCTGAGCGATATCGGGCTTCTCGATCCACAGCGCCTCTTTCTGGCTGTAGGCGTTGGTATTGTTCTTCTGCACCAGCACCATGTCACCGACCACGATCACCCGTGTCGGGTCGATCGGCGCGATGCTCAGCGTCGCACCGGCGCTGCGCAGCGTGCCCAGCAGCGAGAAGTCGTCGGCAGCGATCACGATGTCCTGTCCGCTGGCGTCCACCGAACCCGACACAGTCTGTGTGCCGGTCAGGTTGAGCGCATTGGTCTGGCCGCCTCGCGACCCGCTGCCCGCGGGCGCGCCGACCGTCACCGCATCGGTCGAGATGATCGAAACGTTCTCGCGCTCGCTGCTGCCGACCAACAACTTGCTGGCGTCGACGAAGATAGACAGCGGGCTGAACATGAATCCCGCCACCGCATGGCCGACCTCGTGCATCGCAGTCAGCGTCAAGGTGCCGGCGCTGGTCTGCACAAAAGCGCCTCCCGCAGTTCGCAACGCAGCGCCATTCGCCACGCCGTGCGCCACAGCATCGGGGCCCGTCAACTTGGCCGCCGTGACCGCACCCGTGTCCTGGTTGACCGTGAAGCGGCCGTATTTCAGCGCCCAGTCGGCGTCGAGGTCGAAGCCGCTGTCCGAGCCTGTCATCCAGCCTGCTGCAGCACTGGCGGTCAGGATCGAGCCCTGCGTCGCACGCAGCGTGATGCCGGCACCCGCTTGGGCGCTGATCGCCATCTGACCAGCACCCTTGCTGACCGACACCAAGCTGCCCCCCGCCGTGCTGGCGTCGAATGCCGTGCTGGCGTTGATCAGGCCAGCCAACCTGGCTGCAACACTGGCCGCTGTGTCAGCACCCGCGGCGACGGTGTCGAACAGCGTCTCGCCGAGTTTGATGCCGTAGGTGTAGCCTGCGGTCACTGTCAAACCGGCCAGGTCCACCGTTCGCAGCGCGTCAAGGCTTGCGGCCGAATTGGCGGCGCCGCCACTCACCGACACCTCGGCAACCCGGATGCCCGCCGCCAGGACCAGGTCGCTGGACTCGGCGGTCACGCTGACTGCGCCGCCGCCGGTGGTGCTGTTGCCCGTGGTGATGTTGCCGCCCAGCGTGACACCACCCTGGCCCGCATACAGCACCACCTGGCCCGAGGTCGTGGCGATGCCGCCACCGCTGCCCGGCACCGTGATCGCCCCGCCGACGGTGGCGATGTCGACGCCGCCAGTACCGGTCACGTCGACCCGCTCGATCGTCAGCGCATCGACTTCCTCGATCGCCAGCCCGCCGCTGCCGGTCAGCGTGGCCCTCAGCGCCGCGACCTTGGTCTCTATCCTGCCTGCGGCGCCGCCGCTCGAATCGACCCCGATGCCTGCGCCTGCGCTGAGCAGCAAACGGGCATTGGGTGCGACGATGTCGGTGGCGTTGTCGGCCGCGTCCCGGATCGCGCCACCCGCTGTCAGCGCCAGGTCTGCGGCGCTGCTGGTGCGCAACTGGCCCAGCGTCAGGCTGGTGCCCGCGAGCAGCGTGATCTGGCCGCTGCCAGCATTGACCACGGTCTCGCCGCCCATCGTCAACGCGCCGGTCTGCGCGCGCAGCGTCACGCTGCCCGAGTCGGCGCCAAAGGTCGCCCGGCTGATGTCGGCATCGTCACCCAGCGTCAAACCACCCTGTGCGCTGAACAGCACGGATCCCTGGTCGACGATCACCGCCGACGCCAGGCTGATCGAGCCCCCGCTCGAGCTCAATGTCAGGTTGTTCGTGCCCGTCGTCCCCAGCGTGCCCAGCACGTCGATCGTGCCTGCTGCCTGCACCGCAATCGCCGCGCCGGTGGTCGACACCATCTGCGTGATCGTCACCGCGTTGGCCTCGAACAAGCTGATCGCGCCGCCAGCGCGGATGTCCAGGCTGTCCGCGTCAATGGTTGCGCTCGCGCTGCTGCCCAGACTCACCGCCCCGGTGGCCGACAGCGTCACGCTGCCCGCATGGGCCAGGCTGGCAATGCTGATGTTGCTGTTAGCGCCAGTGGCGACCAAGGTCAGGTCACCCACCGTGCCAGTGATCGCGCCGATGGCCATCGAGCCACTGCTGATCAGTGTCAGGTTGCCGCCGGCCATCGCGATCGAGCTGACCGTCAGGCTGCCGGTCTGCGTGACGCTCAAGTCGCCGTCGCCGGACATCGTGACGTGCAGCGTGCCGACCTGCGAGGTGATCGTCAGGTCGTCGCGGGCGGTGACGGTCAAGCTGCCGGCAGTGACCTTGCCGCCCAAGGTGATGCCTTGGCCAGCGTTGAGCGTGACCGTGCCGGCGCTGCCGACATCGATCGCCGAGACGACGACCAGATCGCCGGTGGTGGCGGCCAAGGTGATGACTTCCGGTGTGGCTTCATTCGGATGGGTCGGCAGGTTGACCACCGTCAGGCTGCCTGTGGCCGCTTGACCGAATGAGCCCGCAGTGCGGTCCGGCACGATCAGCACATAGTCGCCGCTCACCGGCCTGGGGTTGGCGATCGCTGAATCCTGGGCCAGCGCGCCGGTGGTGAACGCCGTGTTCGCGGTCCTGGCGGTCAACACCAGGTCGGTGCCCGACGCCACAGACGCGGTGACGGACGCATCAGCGCTGACTGCCGTGGCGAGACGCGCCAGCACGCTAGGCAGCGATTCCGACGCGCCCGAGGTCACAGAGTAAGCGGTGCCGTTGACGGTCGCGCTGTAGACAGTACCGGTCTGAATGGCTCCCGAGGCGAAGCTCAGGCTCGACACCTGGGACTGCGCGACGCTGTTCGCCCGAACGGCAGTCTTGGTCGCCGCACCCAGGTCGATCAAGCCGTTCTGCGTCACACCGACATCGCTCACGGTGAAGGCCACGTTGTTCGCGTCAGCGCTCAGCTTGAGTTTGCCAGGGACCACATTACCCGTGGTGCTGTCCAACCACAAGTCGGCAGTGACGGTACTGGAGTCGACCAGCACCTTCAACCGGGTCAGCAACTGATCGATGGTCTCACTGGCCACCGCGTTCAGGGTGAACAGCGTTCCGTTGACGGTCAAGGAATAGCTCTTGCCGACGGCGATGTCAGGATCGAACTGAACCACGGTGATCTGCTGCTGGCTGCTGCCAGAGCCGGTGGTGATGGCCACGCCGTCATCGGTTACCGGCACCTGCGCAGACAACAACGTGCCATTGACGATGAACGGCGTACCGGCCACCTTGGCCGTCAATTCCAGCGCGTTGCCGACGACAGCCGCCGTGACAGGGCTAGCTGCCGCATCGAAACTCAGGTCCAGGGCCGCGAGCACACCGGCAAGTCCAGTACTGCTGGCCGTCGCGCTGTAGACCACGCCATTGACCGCCACCTTGACGCTCGCACCCACGGGCAACTGTGCCGAGCCGCCAAAGACGACCGTGGATTTTTGCGCCACACCGCTGGAGGCGAGCGTTGTCGGCGTCGTCCCGTCGCCGGTCAATACGTCAGGCACCGGCACCGATGTCAAGGTCGCGCTGACGGAGTCGACCGTGAAGGCCTTGTTGGCAACCCTCGCCTGGAGCGTCAGCGTGTGATTGGGCGCGTCAACAGTGACGTCGAGATCGGTGGTGCGAGATGCGGTGATCACCGAAGTGCCCGCGCCGTCGGTGATCGTGATCACACCGTCCGCGGCGCTGGCCACAAAGCTCGAGCTGGCGTCAATCACGGCGGCCAGCGCGGTCGCCACGCCGGACAAAGAGGTGCTCGACGCCGTGACGCTGAAAGGCGCCGCACCGATGGTGACCGTGTAGTCTCGGCCGACGACCGTGGGCTGGGTGCCCAGGGTCACCGTGCGGTCGTCAGCCACCGCCGGGCTGGAGGCAGCAACAGCGCTGATCGCGGTGATCGGCACCACCTCGAGCGCGGTCTTCATGTTGCCGAGCAGGGTGGTCCAGTCCTTGGGGGTGGGTGACAGCCGGTCCTGGCTGTCGGCGTAATAACGCACACCGTCGACGACAACCGCAAAAGTGGTGTATGCCGGCGGCGTCGCGCTGCTTTCAAAGGCGATCTGCGAGACCTGCTTGACACCACTGGCAGCGAAGGTCGTGGGCTCGCTACCGTCGTCCAGCACCGCACCGACCGCAGTCACGCTGGTCGAACTGACGATGAACGCGGTGCCGGGCACGTCGCCTGTCAGCACCAGTTTGCCGACGATGCCGCTGGCATCGGGTGAAACAGTGACGGCTTCGCCTGCGTCTATCCTGAACTTCAACTCGCCGAGCAGCGAGGCCCAGGACGCCGTGACGGGGGCGCTGTGCACCGTGGCTCCCAAGGCGGGATTGACCAGCGCAGCCAACCCCGTCGCGACATCGGGCAGACTCGTCGAGGTGGCCACGTAGTCCCAATGGCTGGACCCGACCGTCAGCCGGTAGGTGGCGCCAACCGAAACGACCTGGCCCGTCAGGTCGAGCAAGCGGCCGGCTTCTGTTGTGTTGACAAACTTCACCGTGTCGGCGGCGACACCTGGGACGGTGCGGGAGGCCGAGACCACCGACTGTCCAGCGCCGCCGGTGATCGTGATCGTGGTGCTGCTGGCCGTGGCATCAAAGCTCGCGTGGGCGTTGATCGCAGTGGCCAGCGATGTGGCGATGCCGGCAACGGACCCGCCGCTGCTGGCCGTGACACTGAAGGTCTCAGCGCCGATCTGCACCTTGTAGGTATTGCCTGCCACGAAGGTCAGATCGTTCAGGTTGATCGAACGGTCGTCGGCGACACTCGGCGCAACCACCGCTGTGATGGACGCCGCCGTGACGGCGGTCGGGTGGGTTTGCTTGGCGCTCAGGGCCAGCAGACCGGCGCCATCGGTGATATTGACGACCGAGCCTGAGGCCGCGGCCACGTAAGCTGTGGAGCCGTCGTCGGTGACCGCCGACGCCAGCGCCGTGGCGATCGCATCCATGCTGGTGCCGCTGGCCGTGACGCTGTACGCTTTGGCGTCGACGTTGATCGTGTAGGTGTCGCCGGCGACCGCCGTCAGATGGCTCAGATCCACCGCGCGATCGTCGTCAGAAACCGATCCCAAGGGGGTGATGTCGCCGCCCGCGACAGCAGTGGGGTGGGTTTGCGTAGCGCTCAAGGCCAGCAGACCCGCGCCATCGGTGATGTTGACGACCGAGCCTGAGGCAGCGGCCACGTAAGCTGTGGAACTGTCGCCGGTGACCGCCGACGCCAGCGCCGTGGCGATCGCATTCATGTCGGTGCCGTTGGCCGCGACACTGAACGCTTTGCCGCCGACGTAGATCGTGTAGGTATCGCCGACGACAGCCGTGAGCGCAGCAAGGCTCACGGCGCGGTCGTCACCCGCTGTCGGCGCAGCCACGCCAGTGATCCGTGAGTCAGCGAGCGCCACGTCCGGCGCAATGACATCGAATTTCATCGGCTGGCTGCCTGCGCCAGCGATCGCGACATAGGCGTTGTCACCGACGCGCGCATCGTAGGCATGGCCGTTGACCACCACCGTGTAGACACTGCCCGCGGCTGGCGCGCTGCCGGCGAAAGTCAGGTCGTTGACCTGCTGGAGGGCACCCGACCCGGGCATCTGAGCCGGGATCACGAGGCCGGCCTCAAAGGCCGACAGCACCTGCTCGATCGCCAGGCTGCCTATGGTGAAGGCGACACCTGGTGTGACTCCCGTGAGCACCAGCTGCCGATCGTCAGCGCGGACATCGACCGTCACCTTGCCACTGGCCACGAGCTGCGATTTCAAACCTTCGAGCACGCTGGTCCATTCCGCCGTCACCCCGGCCGTCACGCCCGGCTGCACGCTGTAGGCGACGTTGTCCAGCGTGACGGTGTAGCGGTAGTCGCTGCCGATGAAGTCGCCAAACGCGACCCGGTCGACCTGGGCTGATGCCGCGGTGGGCGCCGTGCTCAGCGTCGGCGTCAGGGTCTGGGCGCTGCCCGATGCGGCTGACAACCCCGACTGGTTCGAGGTCGTGGCGCCCTGGGCCAGGCCGACGCCCGCGCCACCCACAGCGGTGTAGCGGACTTCGACCTCGTCGTTGACGCCTTGTTTCGACGGATCGCTCAGGATCATCGGTGCGTGCGAGTTGGCCTGACCCTGGTTGATCGTGACCTTGTAGCCATACAGGTCTGCAACGTTCTGGTCCAACGCGTAGCTTGTGATGACCCCAGCGCTGTTGCGAACCGGCGCAGCCCACTCATAGACCGTGAGTTTGGCGTCGACCGTCACGGTACTGCCAGCGATCTTCTCGGAGCCCAGGCCGAAAGCCGCCTCGACATCGTCGATATAGAGATTGGCGCCCGACTTGATGGCGATCGCGTCGCCGCCCGCGACGTTGCGAACCTGGCGCAAATACAGGTCGCCACCCGACTGGATATTGATCCGACCATCGCGGGCCAGCACCGAATCGACGACCAGATCGGTGGCCTCGTTGATCGAGATATCGCCCACCGTGTTGCCGCCGATCTTGGATTCGACGCTGATGCTGGTGACCAAGGTGTTGAGCTGCACGCCGTAGTTGGCGGTCACGCCCAGGTGGTCGGCGATGAACACCGACGAGCCGTCGGCGCTGACCGAGGTGGCGGTCAGCGTCACGTCGCCGCCCTGCGCCGTGTCGGCGCTGACGATGCCGCCCTGGATCGTCAGCGTGCCGGTGATGTCCATCGTCACGTTGCGCGCCGGGGCGTAACCCGTCACACCGCCGACAAAACCGGTCAACACCAGGCTCGAGCCCAGCTTGACATAGATGTCCTTGAGGGCGCGCAGCTCGAAATTGACCGCTGGCAGCGCATTGGTCTGGATATTGATGAAGCCGCTGGCCTGGTCTGTCAAATTGTCATAGACAGCGGTCGCGGTGTTGTAGGCCCGCTTGCTGATCAAGTGGTCACCGCGGGCCTGGATGATGAGCTCGTCGATCTTGCCGTCGCCATCAGAGGCGAGCACGGCGATGGTGCCGCTGAGCATCACATCCTCACCGGCGATCAGCTCCAAGCGCTTGGACGCGGTCAAGGTGCCTGTCAGGCTCAGCGTGCCGCCAGTCTCGAGGATCAGCGTCTCCGAAGCCAGGTTCGCAGGCAACAGCCGGGTCCGGGTGGCGTCGGTCGCGCCGAACAAGAAATAGTTGCCCGCACGGTACTCCATGCGCTCGGGTGCGTTGAAGAAGCGGTACAGGTCGACCGTGTTGTGCGCGGCAAAGCCCACGCCGCGGCTGTACTCGATCGAGTCGCCGCTGGTCGGCGCGGCCACCCGAACACTGTCAAGAACGCTGCTGAGCTTGACCGTGTTGCCGATCACCTTGGCCGCCGCGCCCACGCGCAACTCATTCTGCGCAGACAGCGCCACGGTGCTCGTGCCGTCGTCAGTGAACGAAGCGGTCGAGCCCAAGGCCAGGCTGGTCTGTGCCCGCAGCACATCCAGACCGACGCTCCTCTCGAGCGCCCCGTCGAAGTCCTGCAGTCGGACATCGCCAGCAACGGTCAGCGCGTCCAGGATGTTGGCAGCGATCTGCAGGCTGCCGATGCCGGTCTGTGCACGCAGCGTCAAGCGGTTGGCGACCAGGTCGACTGCCGTGTCGGCCGAGGCCTCGCCGATTCGTCCACCCGCGGTCAAGCTGATGTTGCCCGAGGAAGACACGGTGGTGGCTTGGGCGCTGGAACTGCCGCTGCTGAGCATCGGCGCATCGGCCGCGCTGAGCAGGTAGACGCCAGCCGACGCCGAATCGACCAGGATGCTGCCGGCCGCAGTGACCAAGATGTCAAGCCCAGCCTTGTTGCTGGCGAGCCGCAGCGCGCTGAGCTTGACGTCGCCAGCGGCGTTGAGCGTGAAGCCGCCCTCGGTGACGGTGAAGCTGTCGGACGCCGATCGACCGACGGCGATCGCTCGGTTGCCTTGGGTCAGTGTGACATTGCCAGGATCAGAGGTCGTGCCGACCAGCGTGTTGATCTGGGTGACCAGGTTCAGACCACCGCGGGCAGCGACCGTCAGCACGTCACCCGTCAACAGCCCGCCGCTCTGCACCAGCCCACCGCTGGCGGTCAGCGTCAGGTCGCCGCGGTCCTGGCTGTACAGCGTGACCAGTGTCAACGCATCGGCCGCCGTGCTGTCGCTCGTCAGCGAGATGTCGTTGCGGTCGCTGCTGCCGTTGGCGCGAACCAGCGTCGCGACAATCTTGCCACTGGCAGCGTCCACGCTGCCGTCGCCCAACAGACCCCGGGTGGCGTGAACCGTCACCGAGCCATCGGCAGCGATCGCGCTGTTGATCGTCAGATTGCCGGTGTTGCGCAAGTCGATGTTGCCTGCAGCGCTCAGCGCAAGGTCGACCTGCTGGACCAGGCTGCTCAGCGTCAGCCCGGTGTCGGCATGGGCATAGAGCGACTTGGCGGTGATCAGCCCGCTGGCCAGCGATCTGCTGGCCGCGCCGATGGACTCGGTCTGCTTGACCTGCTCGATCCGGCCACTGTCGGCCAGCAGCGTGACCTGCCCGTCGGTGCCGGTGGCCGACAGCGTGCTGTCGTTGAGCACGATGTTGCCGCTGTAATGCCCTGCGCTGAGCCTGAGCTCGCCGTCGCTGCCAGCATGGTTGGCCGTGGCGGTCAAACGGGCTTGCGCATCGCCGCTGATGTTGCCCGATCCGGCGACATCGTGGCCCGCGATCACCGTGATCGTGCCTGCGGTGATCGCACCGCTGAGCGCGACGCCACGGTTGGCGTAGACCGTGGCCGTCAACAGCTTGTCCACGCTGGCGTCGGCGCTGGCTGCAGCGATCTGGCCGCCGACGGTGGCGTCGGTCCCCGCGTCGATCAGCACCGTGCCGCCGGTGCCGGTGGCCTTGAGCTGGACCGAGTCGTCGATCTGCAGCGCTGCGCCAGCGCCCAGGTCGATGTGCGCAGCACTCAGCACGGTGCCAACTTGGCGCCCACTGAACAGCTGGCCTTTGAGCTCGAGCAGCGCGCCCGAATCGATCGTGATGTCGGCGGCGATCAAGCTGATCGGGTCGCCCGCCGTTGGTGTGGACGCAGCGCGGCCCAGCGCCTGCATCTGCCCGCTGATGTGAACCTCGTCGGCCGCGTCGATGGTGATCGACGCGCCGGCGACCGAGCTGCCGAATGCGCCGTAGGTCTGCGCCGAAGAATCGACCAGCGTCATCACGGTGCTCAGCACCGTGCGCTGCTCGGTGATCGGCACGGTCTTCCAGACCGTCACGTCGGTGGTCGTGATGCTCTGAACGTCTTTGATCACGGTCTGGTAGACCGGCATCGGGTTGAAGATGTCGTGCGCGAACCCGGCAACTTCATAGCTGTACTTGACACGCTGGTCAAAGACGTTATGCGCGTCGGAGGTCCACTTGTACTGGTAGTCCGTGAAGGTGTCGGTCACCGCCTTGGTCAGCTCATTGCGACCGTAAGCCGTCACCATGATGTCGTCGTTCGAACCGGTCTCGCCGCCACTGCGGTAATCGGCAGTGCCGTTGACCTGCTGGTAAGTGCCTTTCCAGCCGGCATAGTTGACGCCGCCCGACTGTCCTTGCATCGTGCCCACGCTGCCGTTGTCTTCGTAGGTCGTGCTCGCGGTCAGCGCGCTGCCGTTCGATGTCGACGACAGCTTGTAGAGGACGCGGTTGGTGAACTCCCACGGGATGAAGTCATCGTCGTGGGTGCCGTTGTCATGCGACTCCCACATCAGCTGCACCCAAGGACCCCAGTACTTGAAGGTATAGGCCAGCTGCCCGGCACGCGTGCTGCTGCCCGTCTGGTTCAGCGAAGATGTGTCGCTGGTCAGCGTCGAAATAAAGGTGTTGTAGGCAGAGATCAGGTCGGTGTAGCGCGAGTGGCTGCCCTCGGCCGGCGAGTCATTGCTGGAGACTCCGTCAGCGGTCTTTTCCCAGACCCAGTTCGGGTCGCGCAGGAAATCGGCGACGGCGGTGCTGCTGCCAGAACTGCCCGGTGCGTTGGACGTGATGCTGAAGACGCGGTCACCGCTGGACGGGTTGTAGGTGACCTTCCATCGCGCCGCGCCGTCATCGACCATCGCATGCGGCTCGACGTATCCGCCTGGGAAATTGCTGCCATTGAAGACAAAGTTGGAGGTCAGCTGTTTGTAGCTGACGGCCGCCTCGTCCTTGTAAGTGCCCACCAGCTCACCGGCGCTGTAGTCCTGACCGGCAACGCGGGCCGGTTGCCCGACCGACCAATTGCCGTCGTTGACGCCATTGGCGCTGTTGTCGCCGCTCAGGTATTGCGCCGGCGCGTTCGTGACGATGCGCAGGATGTCTTCCTGCGCGCCGACGGGCATGCTGACGTACTTGTCCTTCCAGCCGGCGACCGGCAGGTAGTAGACCTTCGTGGCGTTGGCGCTCCAAGACGGCGTCCAGGCGGTCTGGGTGACGGCGGGGCCCACGGTCGTGACGGTCAACGGATTGCTGTACGCGAACCGATACAGCGGCATGTAGCCGGTGTTGTTGAGCACGGCCTGGCGCTCGGTGTCGTTGAGCTGGCTGAACGCTCGGTAGTAGTTGTTCCGGTTGTCGGTGTTCGGCGCGAAATCTTGCGGCGGGCTGGCGATGGTGACTGCCGGCACCCCTTCGGAGGCGTTGTTGGTCCAGTTGATCTGACTGTTCCTGTAGTCCAGACCTTCGATCAGCACCTCGAGGAACTGTTTGCTCGCAGCCGCGTTCGGGTTGTAGTAACCGATCTGCTCGAGCGTGACATCCATCTTGTTGTAGAACGAGCCGGTCTTGACCATCTCGGTGCCCACCTGCTCGGTGAACTGGGTCGGCGTGTAGGCGATGTCCTTGACCTGCACCGTGCCATCGGCCACCTGCTGGTAGCCGACGACCACGGCCTCGGTGCTCGCCACCGTGTTGTACACCGGGACCTGGATCGCGCTGGGCGCGCCAACCCCAAGATCGGCATTGAGCACCACCGAGCCGCCGGCACGCATCGTGATCGCGCCAGCAGCGGTGACCAGGCCTTGCCCCTGGATGGTGATATCGCCGCCGCTGAGTTGGCTGCGAGCGATCGGCGCCTCGAGCTGCGCGCGGGTCCAGCGCATGTTGACACCGGCATTGAGGTCGATGCGATCGTTAGAGCTGAGGTAGCCGCCGATCGTCAGGTTGCCGCCCGAGTTGAACAGCACGCGGCCATTGGTCAGGCCGGCGTCGAACGGATCTGCACCGACCGTCGTCAACAGGCCGGCGGCGATGCGGCCGTCGACCGCCATCACCGGCGCGGTCAGGTGCACCAGCAGATCGGCCTGGATGATCGCCGGGTTGGGCGTCGCCGGCGAGACGAGGTTCGAGGCCGACACCGTCAGCTTGGTGCGCGCCTGCAGGAACACGTCCGAGTTCAGCCCCAGGCCGAAGATGTGGCTGCCAGCCAGCACATTGATGTTGTCGGCGACGATAGACACGCTGTCCAGCACTTCGACGTTGCGCAATATCGTCACATCGCCAGCACTGGCGTTGATGTCAACCAGGTGGACCTTGCCGCGGCCCAGCGGCACGGTGTCGGTTCGCTGACCCACCACGCCCTCAACCACCACGCTGTCGACCGACGCGATCACGATGCTGCCGCCGATCGCGGTGTCTAGCGTGCCGCCCGACACGTACTGGTTGGCCCCGTTCAGCACCAGCGTGCTGACTAGCACACCGATGCGCGAGGCGTCGGTGCCAGCGTTGATGCGCAGCTGGTCTTCGGCCTGCACCAGGCCGTCGATCACGACCTGCGACAGAGAGCTCAGCGTCAAGTCTGCGCCGGCATGCAGGGCTTGCACCGTGCCGTGCAGCCGAATGTCGCCGTCAGCCAGGAGAGTCAGCTGGCCCTGGACGGTGGTGGAGTTCCACGTCCCGCTGCCGGTGGCGTCGACCGAGACCATGCCGCCCGCCGCCTGGCTCAGCCCCAGCCCGGTCAGGTCGCTGCCAGCATGGACCGTCAGCACACCGGTCGAGATCAGGTTGCCGCCAAAGCTGGTGTCGCCCAGCGTGATCGAACGGCTGGCCGTGATCTCGAGCAGCGCGCGCTGACCGGTCCAGGCCAGGGTCGCCGGCGTCGTGATGACGTTCCCCGTCTTGACCTCAGGCACAAAACTCGCACCAGCGCGCAGGCTGGCAGACGACACCAGCGTGCCGGCTTCCAGCGTCAGCCGGCTGTCGTTGGCGGTGCTGAAGAGCTGCGCATCAGCGGCCAGCGTCATCAGGCCGCCCGCCTTGAGCTGCAGCGACTGGTCGCCCGACAGCACGACCGCGCCTTCGCGCGTGCCCACCGTGCCTGCCGACAAGCTGTCCAGCGCTTCAAGTCGAATGGACTGGCCGACACCGGTGGCCCGAACCCTGGTGTTGTAGACCTCGATGTCATCGCCGGCCTTGGCCACCATCGAGCCGGCCAGCGCGACACTGCCGCTGAGGAACAGATCGCGGCTGGCGGTGATCACCACCTCGGTGTCGTAGAGGTCGGCGGTGTTGCGACGGCTGGCCAGCACACCGGCCAGGTCCACGTCGCGGCCACTGATCACCAGCTGCGCGCCGGTGTCGATCACGCCGGACGCCTTGGCCAGTTGCACGTTGCCCGTGGTTGAGACCACCTGCAGCAAGGCGCGGTTCGAGACCAACTGCGCGGCCGCCAGGTCGGCGCTGACCGCGCCTATCGTGCCGTTGACGGCCACGTCGTTCAGACCGGTCAGCAGGATGCGCCCATCGGCGCCCAAGGTCGAGAAGTGGCTGCTGCCATAAGTCACGATGCTGGCGGCGCCAGCGTCTTGGGTCGATCCGGCGCTGATCAAGATGTCGCGCTGCGCTGTCAGGTCGCCCTTCAAGGCCAGCGTGGAGTTGCCTGAAATCACGATGTCGGCACTCGCGCCGCGCGCCACCAGGCCGCCCAGCAGCGTGGTCGGGCCGCGCGGGTTGAGCACCATGCTGCCAGCCAGCGTTTCGAGCTGACCGGTGACGCTGAGCTCGACAGCGGTGTTGCCCAGCGCGGTGGTGCCGGCGTACAGGTTGATCGCGTCGTGGCCGCGGACCCAGCCGGCGATCGTGATCGCGCCGCCAGGTGCATCGGACTTGCCGATGTTGACCACCGAGCCGCGCGAGGGTGCGTCGATCGCGTAGGTCCGGCTCGAGCTCAGCGTTGCGGCCTGCGTCAAGCCCAGCGTGCTGCCGTCCGCCTGATCGGTGATCTTGAAGCTGCTCTGGCTGGTGAACAGCAAGTGGCCGTCACTGAGTCGAACATTGAAAGCATTGACCGCCGTGTTGGCGCCGCTCAGCCGTGCAGGGGCGCCGCCCAGCGCGACGGTCGGGTTGTTGCGGTCCATCCGGACGAAGTCGGTCGCCTCGATCGCCGCTTGCAAGTCGTCGCGCAGCGACGCCAGCCCGGTGTTGTCTGCGGTCGCTGCCGCGGGCAATGTGACCAGCGCGGTGGCCAGCGCGTCGCCCAGGTCCACCGTCAGACGGAAGCTGACAGCGCTGCCGAGCTTGCCGTTGGCCAGCGGCGCGAAGCCCGCCGCCATGATCTCCTGGGTCCAGGCCGGCGGCTGCACCGACAGGTTGCCCGAGGCGCTGAGGGTGATGTTGCTGTCTTCCTGCCAGGTGCGCAGGTGGACCGAGCCGCCGATCACGATGCCGTCGGCGGCCCAGGGGTCCGCCAGACTGGCCGTGCCACTGCCCTGGCCGCCGCGGATGTCGATCCGCTTGCCTGCCAACAGGTCGCGGCCGAGGCGGACCTGGCCGCCGGCGTCGATCACGATCTCAGAATCACCGCCAAACGTGCGCACCGTCGTGCCCAGCGACTGCCCTGCGGTGCCAGGCGCATCCTTGGTCTCGATCACCTCGCCGCCGGCAATGAGTTGGCCGAACAGCTGCGCGTCCTGCCGGCTGCGGATCGTGATCACGCCGTCGGCGTCCGACACGGCGAGCAAGGCCGAACCCGGCATCGTCACGCTGAGCGCGTCGCTGCTGACGCCGCCGAAAAGGGTGATGTACTGGCGCGCCCGCAGCGTCGCACCGACCGTGACCGATGCGCCCGACTGGTTCAGCGTCGTGCCACCGAGCGCAATCTTGCCGGCGGCCTCGATCAGCATGCCCGAGGGTTCGCCGGTCCAGGTGATGGACCCACTGCCGTCGACGCTGCCGCCTGAAATCAGTGCGCCCATCAGCGTCATCGAACCGGCCGACTTGATGTGCAGCGATCCGCCCGAGTCGCTCGAGGTCTTGCCGGCGACCACGATCGCCCCAGCGGTCGTCATCACGACGCCGTCAGCGCCCTTGCTGGCGACGGTTTCGATCGACACCGACTTGGACGCGCTCAAAGCCTTGTCAACCAGCACGTATTCGCCAGCCTTGACGCTGAGGGTCGCGTCGCCGCCCGGGGCGTAGACCACCCCGTTGCTGCCCAGGCTGCCGCCTGCGACCACCAGGCCGTGCAGCTCGACCGCATCGCCGCCGTCGATCACGATGTGGCTGCCAGCGCCCGAGCTGACCAACTGAGACGCAGCGTGAACGTAAACGCTGACGCCATGCGGATTGCTGTCGCTGGCCTCGACCACGCTGCCGGCGGCTGGCGCGAAACTGCCGTTGGCATTGACGCCGCCCAGCAGCGTGATGTTGCCGCTGACCTGGGCCTCGCCCTCCCAGTAGATCCAATGGTCGGACTGCAGGCTCAAGCTGCTGTTGGCGCCCAGCAGCTTGATGTTGCCGCGAACGATCACGTCGTCGTGCGAGGTGACACTGAAGGTCTGGTTGTCGGCCAGGTTGATGACCGTTCCCGTCAGCAAGAACCCCGAGCCGCGTTGGCCCAGCAGCGGATGCGGGTCGAGCACCTGGATCGCGTCGACCGTGCCGTTGTTGTCGCTGTCATAGGCCTGGACCAGGTAGCGGTGGCTGCCGTCGTCTAGCACCCAGCGGTTGGCCTTGGCGCCCGAGGCCGTGCCCAGGTTCAGCGCCGGGTCGGCATTGCGGTAGTCGACGCCTTCGGTGAACAGGCTCACCAGTTCCTTGGCACCGGCATTGGCATTGAAGTACACCGGCGTGCGGTACTGGGTGTAGCCGCTCTGGTCGAGCACGCGGAACTGCTGGGCCGGGCTCAGAAGGTCAAAGGTGGTGCCGGCGGCCGGCACCAGCACATCGCTCCAGGTGATGGCTGCGTTCTGGTAGTCCTTGCCCGCGCCCTGGCCAAAGCTCAGCACGAAACGTTTGGCAGGCACCGCAGCTTCGGCGTCGTGGTAGACCACGCCGTCGAATCGGTGGTAACCGGTCTGCGCCAACACCAGGTCTTGCTGGGCCAGCGAGAGGTCGTCAAAGGCGCCGGTCGACATCGGCTCAGCCCCCCACCGGATGTCGAGGTTCTTGTAGTCCTTGCCTTCGACCAGCTCGGGCAACAAGCTCATGCCCCCCGTCGCGTCCGGCTTGTAGTACACCTCATGCGAATACACCGAATAGCCCAGCGTGCGAGCGACCACCGCGCGTTGCGCCACACCGAGCTGTTCGAAGCTCGCATTGGCATCGGGTGCGGCGACGCCACCCCAGTCGATGCCCTGGATCGAATAGTTGCCGCCGGTCGTGAAGCCGTCGACCACCTGCAGGCCAGAGGGCGCCGTCAGGTTGACCCAATGCTTGCTACCCTGGTAGACCTCATAGCCCAGCGACACCGCAACGACATGCTGCTGCGCCGCGGTCAGGCTGGCGAAGCTGGCGTCGGCCGCAGGCTGGCCCGCAGCGCCCCAGTAGATGTCGGCGTTGAGGTAGTCGGTGACCTGGCCTTGGCTGAAACCAGTGACCAGCTTCTTGCCAGGTGCCGCGGCGTAGTTGAAGAACTGCGTCGGCTTGTTCGCGGCGTCGCTGCCAGCGATGGCCTTGACGACCACAGCCTGCTGCGCCGGCGTCAAGTCCTTGTACTGCGTCTCGAGCGCCGGACGCAGGCGGGCCGCGACCAGGTCTTGCTGGTCGCCGGTGAGGTCGGCGACCAGCGTGCCCGCGGCCGGCACGAAATCGACGTGCTGGTCGACCACTTCGCGCTGCGCCGTGCTAAGGTCGGCGTAGGACGTGCCGGCCAAGGGCTTGGCGACACTGCCCCATTGGGCGGCCGAAATCGCCAGCGCAAAGTTCATCGTCGAAGCCGCAACCCAATCGGCTTTTTTCACCGAACTGTAGTCAAACGGCGCGCCAGACCATGCGTCGGGCTGGATCGTCTGGTAGTCGAACAGATAACCCAATTCGTTCGCGACCACCATCTTCTGTGCCGGCGTCAGGTCGGAAAATTTCGCAGTCGCTGCAGGCGCTGTGACGCCAGCCTCGGACCAGTGGATGTTCGCGTTGTTGTAGTCGGCGGACAGCCCTTGCAAGAAGCCAGCGACCAACTTGGGCTCGGCGCCAACGCTGGACTTGAGATAGACCGTACCGTCGACAGACTGGTAACCGGTGTTGTCGGCCACGCCCTCGGTCAGCGTGGTCAGGAAATGCTGGCCAGCCGGCGCATCGGCGTTGTAGAAGCCGCCGTCGACATTGACGCTGTAGCCCAAGAAGGCAGCAACCTGTGCCTTGCCCGCTGTCGTCAGTGCAGTGAACGGCAGGTAGTTGGCCAGTGAGGTCAGCGCTGCGGTGGCGCTGAGGTCCAGCCCGGCGGTCGACAGCAAGGCCAGCAAATCGGCCGATGCCGTGGCGGAGCCCGAGTTCAGCGACTCCAGCAGGCCCGCAATGCGGGCCGCGACCGTGGTCTCGGTGAGCTTTCGGCCGGGCAAATTGTCAAAGTAATAGGCGTTGTCGTCGATCGTCAGACCCGCCGTCATCTTCAGCGGACCATTGGCGAGCAACACACCGTCGAGCTTGAGTTCACCGGGGGTGGTGATGTCGACATGCGTGCCTTCGGCGCCCTTGATCGGAATCGGCGTGCTGCCCTCAAAGCGGAAAGTCCCGCCAGCCATCACCGCAGAACCGGTGTCGATGTGCAGCCAATCCTTGGCGCTCAACTCGATGTAGGCCGAGGTGTCGGCGACCGCAGTGCCGACCGACACCACCGATCCTTGCAGCAGCGTCAGGCCGGTGCCTGAATCGACTTTCAACAGCGAACCAGCGCCCTGGGCTGTCAGCGTGCCAGCGCTGTAGATCGACCCCTTGGTCGCGACGCGCAGCGCGCTGCCCGCCGCATGGGTGCTCATGCTGCCCGATTGGTCGACGCGCAGGCTGTTGACCTGGGCACCGAAATCGAGCAAGCCGTTGACGCCGGTCGACCCCATCACCTTGAGATCCAGCAGCGACTGGGCGTCCAGCCAGCCCGAGATCACCGCTTGCTCGCTGATGTTGAGCACCAACTGGTCAGCGCTCAGGCCAGAATCCGGCGCACCCATCGGATCTTGCACGTTCCTGCTGCGGACCTCGAGCAGACGGGCATCGATGCTGAGCTTGTCAGTGGACTGGACATTGCCCATCACGGTGACTGCGTCTGCATGTATCGAGACGCTGTCGGTGAACTTGGCCTTGAAGTCAAAGTCGCCGACCTTCTTGTCCTTGATGTCGCCGATGTTCATCATCACATCGGGCAGCGCGGCGTCAGCCTTGCGATGACCGATGTCGATGCCGGTGAAACCGTCGGCCAGCGCCGACAGGTCACGCATGCCGAGTTCCATCCTGCCGGACGATCCGTTGACCGAGAAGTCCATGCCGTAAGTCGACTGCGCCGTCGCACCCAGGCTATACCCTTGGGCTGCCGACATCGCCCTGATGCTGAGCTGGCCACTGCCACGGACCCGGTTGTCGCCCGAAGCGAAGTCGATGTCGTCAGCCACCAGCGTGATGCTCTTGCCTGCACCACGGGACTCGATCACGCCGCCGTCAAGCGACAGCAAGGACTCGGCAGCAGAGAGTTGAACATCGATCTTGCCGGCCTGCGAATACAAACCGCCATCGACCAGGTACAGGCTGTCGAGCTCTCGCACGACCACATCGGCGTACAGCGGGTCGGTGCCGAGGTTGACCACCGACAGCCCGGCCAGTTCGGTGTTGAGCACACCCGAGACGCCATGTGCGCTGAGGCTGAAAGCCCCGTCAGGAGACAAGAGCTTGGCCTTCGTCACATCGAGCAGACCCGTCGTGTCGAGGACCAGGCCCGTGCCATGCCAGCTGGCGCCATCGACCATCGTCAGCACCGTCTTGGCAGCGGTATCGCTGAGTTCGATGCGATCGACACTGTCATCGAAGTTGATGGTTCGCTGTTTGTCGAATGCGGAGTTGACGACGAGTTGTCGCTCGTTGAGCTGGATCGCCAGCGACGAGAACCTGTCGATCACGACACGGTCGTTGCCCGTGCCGCCGATCAGGTTGACCATGCCGTCGGTGCTGACATAGATCAGGTCGTCAGCGGCACCCGCATCGACGGTGTCCACAGAGCCGCCGAGCGTGATGAGGTCAGCACCACCGCCCGTCGAGATCTGGTTGACGCCAGCGCCCATGTCGACGATCTCGGCACCTTCGCCGCCGGTGAACTTGTCGGCGTCAGGGCCGCCGAAATACCTGATGCCGTCGGAGTCACCGCCGACAAACTCGTTCTTGCCCGAGCCGCCGCGAACAACGCTGCCAGCAGCGCCGCCCAGAATCATGAAGTTGTCGTTGCCGTCGCCGCCATCGAAGTCCAGCACCGCAGACACGCCTCGGCTGACATAGATGAAGTCGATGCCCTTGCCGCCGTGGCCGATGATCTTCTTGACCTGCGCCGCGTCATAAGTGTTGGTCACACCGAGCGACCGGACGACGATCTTGCCGTCGGAGGTCTGCTCGACGTTGTACGACTCGTTGATGGTGTCGTCGAATATCGTGCCTTGCCCGTAGCGGCCTGACTGGTCGCCCATGTGCAGGTACAGGTTGCCCTCGGCGTCCAGATGGCTGACGTCTGGCGGATCGCCAAATGTCCACAGCACGCTGCCCGAGATGCTCATGCCCATCAAGGTGACCTTGGCTGCCAGGTAGGCGCTGATCGGCGTGATGTCGATCTCGCCACGGAAGCCGGCGATCGTGAAGTCGATCGTGAACAGACCCATGTCGAGCTCGAAGTCCAACGAGCCCCAGACCGCCGCGGCAAATCGTGGCCGGCTGCTGAGCATCATGCTGACGCCAGCGTTGAGGTGCAGCGGCCCGATGTAGATGTCGAGCTCGGACTTGCCGTGGATCTCGAACTGACCGTCGGAGCTGAAGAAGCCGCCGACGTCGATGACCAGGAAGTTGAAGAAGTTGAGGTGGCCGTCAAACTCGATCTTGAAGACAGAGTCGATCACGCTGACCCGGCCGTGGAAATCGACGTCGAAGGCCAGGATGTGCAGCACGCCGGCCAGCTCGAGGTCGAAATACGTCTTGCCCGGGATGATGTCGTGCGTGGGCAGCAGCGTCTGGTAATCGAGGTCGCTGGTGTTGATCCGGATCGTTGCGTGGGTCTGGATGCTGACGATCGCGACGCCGAAGTTCAGCTCGGTCTCGACCAGCATCGCGAAGTAGATCTTGTCGTTGGCATCGACGCCAAACGCCGCAGCGCCGTTGACCTGCAGTTGGGCAAAGCCGATGTCGAGCGTGACACTCATCGCCGCCTGGATGCCCTTGCTGTCGATCAGCAGGTCAACCGTCCCCTTCATCGACAACGGTCCGACGTTGATCGCGGCAAAGCCGGAGATCCGCAGCAGGTGCGGGTCAATCCAGACCTGCACCGCATTGCCGTCGTCGTCGTAGACCTTGCCCTCAGCATTTCGCCCGCGCACCTGCTGCTTGTTGCTGGTGGTGTTGATCTGCATCATGAACCGGCCGCTGATGCTGAAAACGCCGCCGTCCATGATGACCGAGTCGGCGTTGCTGCCGCCGACGTCGAAGCTGCCATACAGACCCGTGCCACCGTTGACCGGGTCGATCACCAGACCGATCGTGCCGGTGACGCTCAATGGCTTGAGCAGCGGCAGCGAGAGCTCGGCCGTGACACCGAGTTCCAGTGTGACCGTCGGCCCGCGCTGAGCGATGATGATCGAAAAATCGCCCTTGAGCGTGAGCGCTCCGCTGAACAGGTCGAGGTTGCCCTTGCCAGTGAGTGCGGCGTACATGCCGGTCCAGCTGTCGTCCTTGCCCGGCGGCTTCTTGCTGACGGTGAAGGTGTCGAAGCCGGTGATCGATCGGAAGGTCTCAGGGACGACGTAGGTGATGTCGCGACCGAAGGTGTTGAGAGACAGCTGAAATTCGACCGCAAGCTTGGCGACCGGGCCCAGGTCGAGCTTGTTCTTGATGTCCAGACGCAGTGCGACGCCGCCGCTGTTGATCACCACCAGACCGGTGGCGTGGCTGTGCAGGTTGAAGCCGTCGGGGCCGATCTGCAGGTCGATGTCGGCAAACACCGTCAGGCCGTCGCTGGCGCTGAAGCGGAAGTCGAGCACGCCCTTCATCGAGACCAGGCCGAACATGTTCATCTCGGCCTTGCCGAACACGCGCAGGAACAGCTCGTTGTACTCGAGCACGATCGGGTGGTCGGGGTTGCCGGTCTCGATCGCGTAACCGGGATGGATGACGCCCTGGGGGTCTTTCCAGGTGCTCTTGGAGAAGTCGATGACGGTCAAGTCAAAGGAAGCGCTGACATCGCTCTGGTAAGACACCGCGCCGGTCTTGGCGTCGGTGACGATCTTGCCTAGGTCGAGCTTGAAACGCGCGCCCAGGTTGACTTCGATCGCGATGTCCTCGGCCTTGAAAGTCACGCCAGGAACGCCGACCAGGCCGATCATGTCGACCGTTATCCGACCGGCAAGATAAACGCCGATGCTGATGCTCTCGAGCCTGACCACGAACTCCTTGGCGACGACCAGGCCGATATTGAGGTTTTCAACCGCCAGGCCCACTGCCGAGGTATTGACATACGGAACGTCAAGCGAAGTGATGCGGCCGTCGTGGTTGTAGTCGACCCAATAGCCACCCACACCCATGAAGGCATAGGCATCGGCCACGCCGATCGCCATCGAGGTGACGATGGTCTGCTCGCCATTGGACAGCGTGACCGTCTCGGACCCCCGCTTGGTGAAGGCCATCGAGCCGTACAACTGCAAGAAGCCGCCGATGTTGATCGTTGCGTAGCCGATCTTGGCCTGGATGATCTCCGAATCGAAGTCGATGAACACCGTGTTGCCGCCGCCCGCAGGCAGCGCGAAACCGGCCAGATCCATCTTGCCGCTCTGGTTCTTGTCCTCGGACAAGTCCAGCACGCTGTTGCTGTTCTTGTCCTCGCCAGCGTCGAGATTGCCGTTGAAGTTGATGTCTTCGCCGTAGGTGTCGAGCACACCGTTGTGGTTGCTGTCCTCGGTGTAGTCCTTGAAGCTCGGGCTGATCTTGTAGTTGATCGACGGCGGCCCAAACAACTGGATGGCCGCGTTGACTTGGGGAGACCCTTTTTCGAGCAAGAAGGTGTTGATGTTGACCTCAACATCTTCGGCGATCACCGTCATCACCGACGGGTCGATGCCGACCAGACCGGCTTTCTGGATCGTCGCCTTGGCCGTGAAGAACGTAGGGCCGAAATCCTTCAGACCGGGGATGGCATCCAGCAGCTTGGGCTTCATCATCGCCAGGCCGAAATCGACGTTGTCGATCATCACGCCGACCGCGTTCTCGTTGATGCCGTCGAGCAAGCCATCGGGCACGCCAAAAGGCCCGGTCAGGTCCTGGCCATAGCGGTAAGGGCCGTTGATGCCGGCAAAGCCGCTGAGGTTGGCACCGCCCAGCGTCATCGAGTTGACATCAATGATCAGCGGGTTGAGGTCGACGCCTGTCAGCTTGGCGATGTCGTCCATCATCGGCCCAAGGCCGCCCATGTCGACCGCGACGGTGAAGACTTCGCCCTGGCGGAAAGCCAGCGAACCCCGCAGGAACAGGAAGTTGGCCACCGCGATGTCGGCCAGGCCGATGTCCAGCCCCATCAATTGGGTGCCCTTGAAGTTCAGGTAGACCGGCGCGCCGCCTGTCTCGACCCCATAACCTGACGGGTCGGTGGATTTCTTCTTCTTGAAGGTGGTGAAGTCGGGCGTCGTGTACATCAGTCCGCCCAACAACTCACCGCCCGTGTTGAGTTCAACCGTGACGTTGCGGGCCTGGATCTTGAGCACATCGCCGAAGCCGTAGACCCCCAGCTCATCGGCATGGGCGTACAGCGAATACACGTTCTCGGTGCTGATGATGCCCAGATCGGCCTTGAACACGCCGATCGCCAGGTCGACACCCTGCATGCCAAAACCTACCAGGCCGCCCTGCTCGGACAAGGGCTTGCTGAAGTCGGGGTTGCCGGCGCCGATGAAGATCGAGACATCGCTGGCGCCGAAGGTCATGCCTTTGAACGTCACGTCGCTGATGTGCGAGTAGTCGTCCGACATCCCGCCGATCATCTTCAGCCCCTTGAGGAGCAACTTGCCGGTCTGAGGCAGCACGCTCTCGAGCATCTGCAGCTCACGCGGCAGGCCGGTGTACATGTCGGCCTCGAAGGTCTGGCCCAGGCTGAGCTTGAAATCGCCGTGTATGTGGACGAAGTCGCTGAAGTTGAGGTTGAGATTCGGGATCGACAGCATGCCGCTGATGCCGTCCATGCCGATCTGCAAGTCCAGGCTCTTGATCGCGTCCTTGACGCCGTTCAAGGCGTCCTTGAGCCATGCCGGCGTCGAGGCCGACATCTCGGGCATCAGGTCGGTCAGCCCAGTCAAGCTGATCGTCGGGATCAGACTGCCGGTGCTGGGCAGTTCGAACTGGAAGTCGAAGGCCGGCAGATTGATGTTGAACAGGTCGAACAAACCCAGGTTGGCCTGCATGCCAATGCGCAGCATGTTCGAGTGGTAGTTGATGTTCAGCGCTGCCGCGTCGCTGCCGATCGGGATGTCCAGCCCATGTCCGCCATTGGCCGTGCTGAAGTCGGCGTAGGTGAACGGCACCGGATAACCGCCGAGGAACGAGCCGTTGAAGCCCAGCACGACGTCCTTGGCATCGAGCGTCAGGTACGGTGCCGTGCCGACCAGGCCGACCAGGTCGGCAGTGGCCTTGACCGCGTAGAAGGGCAGCGCGTCAACCTTGAGGTCGCCGCCCAGCGAGGGCTTGAGCATCGCGAGTGCGAAGTCGAGGTCGTCGATCGCAAAGCCGATCGCGCTCTCGTTGGCCGGGTCGGCCTCGTCGATCTTGCCGTCGTGGTTGCTGTCGGTTCGGTAAGGCCCGTTGATGCCGGCAAAGGCATAGACGTCCTTGCCGGCGACCACCATCGCTTCGGCGTTCATCTTGATCGGGATGCCGGCGGTGTAGAAGGTCACATCCTTGACGATGCTCTTTTGGAAAGTCAGCCCACCTTGCACGCTCAGGATGCCGGCGATGTTGACCGTGGCTTTGCCGACGGTGGCCAGGATCTCGGTGTTGTCGAAGTCGAGCAGCATCGGCGTGCCACCGGTGCCGATCGAATAACCCGGTTTGGTACCACCCGCGGTGAAGTCAGCGACCCAGAGCGGGTTGTTGGTGCTGTTGATGCCGACGACGATGTCCTCGAGCTTGAACTCGAATCCATCGCCCATGCCGACGAACCCGACCAGGTTGGCCGACCCCTTGAGCGCGGTGAACTTGGTGCCCGGCGCCACCAGCAGAGACATCGGATTGGCCAGCAGCGCCTCGGGATCGTTGTTGGCCTTGGTCGTGAACAGGCCTAGCGCGAAGCTGAAGTCATCGATCACCAGGCCGATCGCACTGGGGTTGATGGTGTCAGCGGTGGTGATGACGCCGTCGCCATTGGTGTCGGTGCGGTAAGGCCCGCCGACGCCGACAAAGGCCTGCACATGCTGGGCGCCGATCTCGATGCTGCTGGCTTTGACGCCGTTGACCTTGATGCCCAGCAGACCGGTCACGCTGAGGTCGGAGGCCGGGCCTTTCTTGAAAGCGAAACTGCCCGAGACGTAGACGAAGCTCGAGATCCTCAGCGTGGCGTTGTTGATCGAGGCACCGATCGTCTCCTCGGTCATGTCGAGCAGTATCGGCATGCCGCCGGTGGGCACCATGTAGCCCGCTGGCGTGGTGACGCCCGCGACCGTGGTCGCCGGGAAGCTGGCCTTGAGGTCCAGCGTCACGCCCATGAATCCGGTGTTGACCTCCACATCGATGCCTCTGGCAGACAGCTGGAAGTCATTGGGATCGAAACCGTAGATCGCGACGGTGTCGATATGCGCTTTCAACGCGGTGAACTCCTGTCCGACTACCTTGAGTTGCATCAACGCGAAATCGATGCCCTCGGCGCCGAAACCATAGAGCGAACTGGCTTGCTGGGTGAAGCTGCGACTACGGTCGATGCCGTTCTCGGCGTAGCCGACGAAGACGTCGATGTTGGAGCCGCCGACGGTGAATCCTTCGGCGTTGGGCAGCGAGTCGCCCGCGCTGGTGACGACGGTGCCGAAATTGCCTTTCTGGAAAGCGAACGAGCCCTGGATGTAGACGAACTTCGAGATCGACAGCGTGCCCTGACCAACGAAGAGGCCGAGTCGGTCGCCCTTGAAGTCCAGCGTGACCGGATCGCCGCCGGTGGGCACAGCCATGTTGTGCTTGCCGCTGAAGTCCAGCGGATTGGCCCCGGTGGACGCGCTGTTGTACTCAATCGTCAGGTCTTTGAGCGAGAGTTGGAAGTCCTCGGGGTTGAAGCCGTAGATCGCCACCAACGCGGCGTTGGCCTTGAGCGAGCCGTAAGAGCGGCCGGCCTTGTCCTTGACGCTGAGGTAGCCGAAATCCAGGTCGTCGATGCCGAAACCGTAGAGCCGGTCGGCCTGCTGGGCCAGCGTCTTGGTCCGGTCTATGCCACCGTCGGCGTAACCGACGAAGGCGGTGATGTTGCTGCCGCCGATCGAGAATCCCGTGGCGCCAACAACCTTGGATCCAGCGCTGTTGACCAAAGTGTTGCCGTAATCGGCCTTCTCGAAACCTATCGATCCCGAGAAGTACATGAAGCTGGAGATCGACAGCGTGGCGTTGCCGGCGTAAACGCCCAGCCTGTCGCCCTTGAAGTCCAGCGTGACAGGCGTGCCGCCCGTGGGCACTGCCAAATTGCGGCTGCCGCTGAAGTCGAGGGCCGCAGCGCCAGCGGACGCGCTGTTGTACTCGATCGTCA